>JAMNYN010000514.1 GCA_023622805.1 Pseudomonadota bacterium
GACGGCCGCGTGATGCGGCTGATCCTGGACGAGCTGCGCGCCTTGCCCGTGCTGCCCCTGCACTTGCAGATGCCGACCGATGCGCGGCTGCTGCAGATCTGCGAGCGGCTGCAGCAGCGCCTGGACGACGCGTCGACCATGGCGGACTGGGCGCGGCACCTGGCGGTGGACGTGAAGACCATACAGCGCCTGTTTGTGAAACAGACCGGACTGACTTTCGGCCAATGGCGCCAGCAGGCTCGGCTGCTGCGCGCGCTGGAGCTGCTGGCGACGGGCGAGAAAGTGATTGATGTGGCGCTGGCCCTGGGCTACGACAGCCCCAGCGCTTTCGCCACCATGTTCCGCAAGCAGTTCGACCAGACGCCCAGCCAGTTCTTCGCGGGCAGCTGAGGGGGGCCGCTCAGTTGGCTGCGAAGCAGTACATCAGCCCCGCGCTGCCGCTCATCTTGAGCTGGTCCAGGCTGCAGCCGCGCGTGCCGTGCGACGAGTTCCACGAAGCGTTGGCGACCGGGTCGGGGTTGGTGCCCTTGTGGTCGTGGTGGCCCACGATGGCGGAGCCGCCATCGCTGCGCGTCCAATTGCCGCAGGTGGTGTCCTTGCCCGGATCGGGCACGGCGAGGGTGCCGTCGGGGCGCGAGCCGGTGAGGATGTCGTGGCGGTTGACGGGATCACCGAAGCCCGAGACGACCTCGCCCTTTTCCGTCAGCGAAGTGTCCTTGCCGAGCTTGGCGTTGGCGCTGTGCAGGTCGGCCACGCTGGTGGCAACGACGACGCCCTTGGCGTTGATCCAGGGGCCGGAGCCGATACGGTCGCGCGCATTGACCGCCGGCTGCCCGTTCATGGCGGCGTTGCTCAGGTAGGCGCGCCAGGTTTTATGGCCGGCGCCGACGCTGCTGGCCAGCGACTGGCAGAAGCGGTCGGCGCCTGCCAGGCCGCCGAGGTCGCCGCCCTTGCCGGGGTTGACGCTGGTGATGAAGAAACCCATGGGATTGCCGCCCGACGACCCCATGGCGCTGCAACCAGCGATCAGGGCGACGGTGGCAGCGGCGATGCTGGCGGAAAGAACGAAACGACGTGGCATCGGAAGACTCCTGAGCACTATGGGAGCCCGTAGGCTACCGCAAGCGGGTGCCGGCGTGCAATCCAGGCCAGCCCCAGGCAGGAGCCGTCACCCGGGCGGGTCAGGCCGCCGCTGGCGCGCGCGCCAGCACCCGCAGCAGGTTCTGGGCCGCGCCCACGCCCATGTTGACGTAGGCATCGCTGGTCACGCCGCCGATGTGCGGGCTCAGCACGAAGTTCTTTTCGCCCTGGAACGGGTGGCCGGCGGTCATGGGCTCCACCGCGAAGCTGTCCAGGCCGGCGGCCATCACCTGGCCAGAGCGCACGGCGGCCAGCAGCGCGGCTTCGTCGACCAGGCCGCCGCGCGCGGTGTTCACAATGATCACGCCGCGCTTGCACTGCGCCAGCGTGCCGGCATTGAGCAGGCCGCGGTTGTCGTCGGTCAGCGGGCAGTGCAGCGAGATCGCATCGGACTCGCGCCACAGCGTGTCCAGGTCCACGGGCGGGATGTAGTCCGGCAAGTCTTTGGCATAGGGGTCGAAGCCGAGCACGCGCATGCCCATGGCATCGGCCATCTTGGCAAAGCGCCGGCCTATGGCACCCAGGCCCAGCAGGCCTATGCTGCGCCCGCCCAGCTCCAGGCTCTTGTGCGTGGCCTTGTCCCAGTGGCCGGCGTGCATGCGCGCATCGAGCGGCACGACGGATTTGGCGCAGGCCAGCAGCAGGGCCAGGGCCTGCTCGGCCACGGCCGCGGCATTGGCGCCGACGGCGGCCACGACTTCAATGCCGCGCGCCTGGGCCGCGATCTTGTCTATGGTGTCGGTGCCGCTGCCGTGCTTGGAGATGACTTTGAGCGACGGCGCGGCGTCCATCACGGCCGGGCCGACCTTGCCGTAGCGCACGATGATGGCGACCGGGTCGTGCCGGCGGCTGAGCGCGACCAGATCGTCCTCGGTCGGCGCCTTGCCGGCGTAGACGATGTCGAAGTCCCGCAGCAGCTCCAGGGCCCGGGGTGCGAGGTCGGCGCCGGTGACGAGGATGCTGCTCACAGTGCTTCCCCTTCCTTGAGCACGCCGGCGGCGCGCAGGGCGGCGGGCAGCCACTTGGAGGCCGTGTCGCCGCGCGCGATGGCGGCGAGGC
>JAMNYN010000303.1 GCA_023622805.1 Pseudomonadota bacterium
AGCGCCGCCAAGTACAGCCTGACGCCGCGCGCCCGCGTGGTCGGCATGGCCACTGCCGGCGTGGCGCCGCGCATCATGGGCTTTGGCCCCACGCCCGCGACGCTCAAGGTGCTGGCACAAACCGGTCTGAGCCTCGACCAGATGGACGTGATCGAACTCAACGAAGCCTTTGCCGCGCAAGGCCTGGCCGTGCTGCGCGCCCTGGGCCTGCAGGACGACGACGCCCGCGTGAACGCCTGGGGCGGCGCCATTGCCCTGGGCCACCCCCTGGGCGCCAGCGGCGCGCGACTGGCCACCACGGCCGTCAACCGCCTGCACGCCACCGGCGGCCGCTACGCGCTGTGCACCATGTGCATCGGCGTGGGCCAGGGCATTGCCGTGATCCTCGAACGCGTCTGAAGCCACGGGTGACGCCGGCCGACCGTTCATTTTGTTCGGATCGGCCGGAACTCTTTGGGTGCACAGCCCATCCAAGTGGAACCCGGCCCAGCCCCGAGATCGCGGGGCGGCGGGTCCACATCAGGCGTTCCGCTCGCGCAACGCCGCTCTGAAGCCGCTGGTCCAGACCCCGCTTGAGTCCAGCGTCTTTCTTTCGGAGTTTTCATGAATATTGCAAGCCAGAACACCCGCCCTGAGTCCGCACGCGAACGGGTGTTGATCACCGGCGGCGCCAGTGGCATCGGCCTGGCCATCGCCGAGCGCTGCCGCGCCGAAGGTTTCGAGCCCGTGGTCATCGACCGCGTGGGCGACGGCATCCGCGCCGACCTGTCCGATGCGGCCGACACCGAGCGCGCACTGCGCGAAGCCCTGGCCGGCGGCCCCATCACGCGCCTGGTCAACAACGTCGGTGTGGTGGTTCCGGCGGATGCCGAGCACCAGACCCTGGCCGAATTCGATCTGGCGATTTCGCTGAACCTGCGCTGCGCTTTCCAGTGCATGCAGGCGCTGCTGCCGGGCATGAAGGAAGCGGGCTTCGGGCGCATCGTCAACATGTCTTCGCGCGCCGCGCTGGGCAAGGAGCTGCGCACGGCCTATTCGGCCACCAAGGCCGGCCTGATCGGCATGACGCGCGTCTGGGCCCTGGAGCTGGGCCGCCACGGCATCACGGCCAACGCCATCGGCCCGGGCCCGATCCGCACCGAATTGTTCGACCGCGCCAACCCGCCCGATGCGCCGCGCACCCGCGCCATCGTCGAATCGGTGCCGGTCAAGCGCATAGGCACGCCCGATGACATCGCCCATGCGGCCAGCTATCTGCTGGATGAGCGCAGCGGCTTCGTCACCGGCCAGGTGCTGTATGTCTGCGGCGGCATGACCGTCGGCGTGGCCGGCGTCTGAGCGGCTTCGCCCTTGAATGAGCGCACCATGGTTAGGATCCATGGTGGCGCACTTGCGGTGAGTGCGGCCTGTGCCTTGCGCTCACCTTGATCAGGCCCCTGCCATGAGGCCTTGATTTACGCCTGCTGCCCGATGGCGCTCATGCGCTCCAGCGCAGCGGACCCGATTCCCTTTAGAGACAGAGAGATATAACCATGAAGACATTCACGCATTCCATCGCAAAATTGTCCGGCCGCCGTACGGCCCTCGCCACCTTGGCCGGTCTGGCCGTTGGCGCCGCCGTCCTGCCCACCAGCGTGCTGGCGCAGCCTGCCTTCCCCAGCAAGCTGATCACCATCATCGTGCCGTTCTCGGCCGGCGGCACGACCGACATCCTGGCGCGCATCGTGGCCCAGGGCCTCACGACGGAGCTGGGCCAGCCCGTGGTGATCGACAACCGCCCCGGCGCCGGCGGCAACATCGGCGGCCTGCTGGCCTCCAAGGCCCCGGCCGACGGCTACACGCTGCTCATGGGCACGGTGGGCACACACGCCATCAACGCCTCGCTCTACAAGAAGATGCCTTTCGACCCGGTCAAGGACTTCGCTCCGCTGACGCGCGTCGCCAACGTGCCCAACCTGCTGGTGGCCAACCCCAAGCAGCCCTACAAGAGCGTCAAGGAACTGATTGCCTACGCCAAGGCCCATCCCGGCCAGGTCAACTACGCTTCGTCGGGCAGCGGCACTTCCATCCACCTGTCGGGCGAGCTGTTCAAGTCTATGGCCAAGGTCGACATGGTGCACGTGCCTTACAAGGGCAGCGCACCGGCCGTGACCGATTTGCTGGGCAACCAGGTCGGCATCATGTTCGACAACAT
>JAMNYN010000511.1 GCA_023622805.1 Pseudomonadota bacterium
TCTGGTTGCACGGCTGGGGTGAAGCGGCGATCATTGACATCGTCAACAACGGCAAGCAAAACCACATGCCGGCGCAAAAGGACAAGCTGACACCAGAGCAGATCGGTGTGCTGGCCTCCTATGTATGGAGCTTGTCACACAAGGCCGGCGCCGCCCATTGAGGTATCGCTGACCGGGGGCGGCGCGCAAGTGCCGCCCTTTTTTTCGTTCAGGCGCGGGCCGTTCGCTGTCGCGTCCCTGAACCGCAACCTTGAAAGCTGCAGCATGTCGCAAAATTCAACCAACGCTCCCGCACACGATCCCCGTCCCTGGTGGAAATTCGGCTTTGTCTGGATGGTGATCGGCGGCCCGGCCGTGGTGGTCGTGGCCGGCCTGGCCACGTTCTGGATCGCCGCGGCCAACCCCGACCCGGTGATCGACCCGGATTACTACCGCCACGGCATTGAAATCAACCAGACGCTGACCGGCAAGCCCGATCTGAGCCTGGCACCGGCCGTCACCGGCCGCAACCATGCGGCAACGCCCGCGGAGCACGCGCCCACCGACCGTTGAGCGGGCCATGCGCGGGTTTTCCGCAGCACCAGGGACTTCGATTGCTTGCAGAATGAAGGCGTTGCTGCGGCACAAGGAGTTCCTGATGTTGGCAAAACGCTTGATGTGGATTCTCTGGCCGGCCTTTCTGGCCGCCTGTGCGATGGAAATGCTGGTGTTCGGGCTGGTCGATCCGAGCGAAATCCAGTGGCGGGGCGAGACCCTGAACTGGGGCCGGCAGGCGTTCTATACCCTGTCTTTCTTCGCTTTCTGGCTGGTCACCAGCGCGGCCAGCGGCCTGACCTGCCTGCTGGGCATGGGGCCGGCGGAAGTCAATGGCGGGCACCGCGCTCACGCGCTCGACTGAACAACTGACTGTATCCCCTGGACCGTTCGCCCTGAGCTTGTCAAGGCGGGGCGCAAGGGGTGTATCAGCGGGGGAGGGGCTTAGTCACACTCGCGTTGATGGTTCACGATGCGCTTGAGCGCGTCGGTGTCGAGAATGCGGATGTGGCGCTGCTTGACTTCGACGATGCCGTCGTCAACGAACTTGGAAAAAGTGCGGCTCACGGTCTCCAGCTTGAGGCCCAGGTAGCTGCCGATTTCCTCGCGCGTCATGCGCAGTACCAGCTCCGATTGGGAAAACCCCCGCGTGTGCAAGCGCTGCACCAGATTGAGCACAAACGCCGCCAGGCGCTCTTCGGCCCGCATGCTGCCCAGCAGCAGCATCACGCCATGCTCACGCACTATTTCACGGCTCATGACCTTGTGCACATGGTTTTGCAGCACCGTGATTTCGCGTGACAGATCCTCCAGGCGATCAAAAGGCATGACACAGACCTCGGCATCCTCGAGCGCCACCGCGTCGCAGGTGTGGTGGTCGTTGACGATGCCGTCCAGGCCGATGATTTCGCCCGCCATCTGAAAGCCCGTCACCTGGTCACGTCCGTCCTCGGTGGCCACGCTGGTCTTGAAGAAGCCGGTGCGAATCGCATACAGCGAGGAAAACGCCTCGCCGTTGTGAAACAGCATGCCGCCCCGCTTGATCTTGCGACGCACGGCGACGATGTCGTCGATGCGCTGCATTTGCTCGTCGCTCAGGCCTATGGGCAGGCACAGTTCGCGCAGGTTGCAGTTTGAGCAGGAGGCTTTGATGGTTTGTAAATTCATGGGACTGGACCTCGAAGCTGGCGGTGGAAAACACGGAAGGGGCGGTCGCATGGGCTGCCGGCAGCGCACGGGCCCGAGGTCATGGCTGACATATGTCAAATTGTCGCAGCATGTGGGTGAGCAAGTCTTGATCGACATCAAGGACGCAGGCATTGGGATGCGGCACAGTCGGGAAAAGCCAAGGAAACACCATGACCGCAGCCCCCCCCGAGCTCACCCCTGCGTTGCTGCAGCGTTTTGACGTGCCTGGCCCCCGCTATACCTCCTACCCGACGGCAGACCGGTTTGTGGAAGCCTTTGGTCCGGATGATTACACACTGGCGCTGAAACAGCGCCGCAATGGCGCCGTGGGCCTGGCGCGACCACTGTCGCTGTATGTGCACATTCCGTTCTGCGAATCGCTTTGCTACTACTGCGCCTGCAACAAGATCGTCACCCGCCACACCGAACGCGCCCAGACCTATCTGCAATACCTGGCGCGCGAAGT
>JAMNYN010000291.1 GCA_023622805.1 Pseudomonadota bacterium
CTGCATAAAATCGCGCGGATTTTTCGCATGTTCAACGCGGATCCGGGCATTTCTGATGCCTGTTTCCGCAGCCTGGCAGCAGCGGCCGGGTAGGCCGTGACTGCCGTGAAGCACAGTGCCTAAATGGCCTGGGCCGTGCGCAGCGCGGTGATGCGCGCGGCGTCCAGCCCCATCTCCTGCAGCACTTCCTCGGTGTGCTGGCCCAGCGCCGGCGGCGCGCGGTGGTAGACCACGGGCGTGCCCGACAGGCGCATGGGGTTGGCCACGCCGGCCACGGGCGGCAGCCGGTCTTCGGTGCTGCGCGGCCATTCGATACGCAGGCCCCGGGCCTGGACCTGGGGGTCGTCGAACGCCTGGGCCACGGTGTTGATCGGGCCGCAGGGCACGGCCTTGTCCTCGAACAGTGCGATCCAGGCCGCGGTGCTGCGGGTCTTGAGCAGGGGCTCCATGCGTGCGAGCAGCTCGCCGCGGTGCTGCACGCGCGCCGTGTTGCTCGCAAAGCGCGCATCCTGCGCCCAGTCGGGCTGCTCAATGGCGGCGCAAAAGCGCGCGAACTGGCCGTCGTTGCCTATCGCCAGCAGCACGTTGCCGTCCAGCGTGACGAAGTCCTGGTAGGGCGCGAGGCTGGGGTGCACATTGCCCGCGCGGCCCGGCGTCTGGCCGGTGGCCAGAAAGCCCGCGGCCTGGTTGGCCAGCACGGCCATGCCCACGTCCAGCAGCGCCATGTCGATGTACTGGCCCTGGCCCGTGCTGTGGCGCGCGTTCAGCGCCGCCAGGATGGCATTGCTGGCGTATAGGCCGGTGAACACGTCGATCACCGCCACTCCGGCCTTGAGCGGCCCGCCGCCGGGTTCGCCGTCGGCATGGCCGGTGACGCTCATCAGGCCGCACATGGCCTGGACCATGAGGTCGTAGCCCGCGCGCTCGGCGTAGGGGCCGTCCTGGCCGAAGCCGGTGATGGAGCAGTAGACCAGGCGCGGATTGAGGGCGATGAGGCTGTCGTAGTCGAGGCCGTATTGGCGCAGTCCGCCGACCTTGAAGTTCTCCACCACCACGTCGGCTTGCGCGGCCATGCTGCGCAGCAGGGCCTGGCCTTCGGGGTGGGCCATGTCGACGGTGATGGAGCGCTTGTTGCGGTTGCAGGCCGTGAAGTAGGCGGCTTCGCGCGTGTCCTGGCCGGCGTCGTCCTGGCGGAAGGGCGGGCCCCAGTGGCGGGTGTCGTCGCCGGCGACAGGGCGCTCGACCTTGATGACGTCGGCGCCCAGGTCGGCCAGCATCTGGGTGCACCAGGGGCCGGCGAGCACGCGCGACAAATCGAGCACCTTGATACCGGCCAGGGCCGCGGGCTTGGAAGCGGAGGATGAGTCGTGGTTCATGGCGGATGGCCGTGAGTGGCCCGGTGAAAACAAAAAAAGGAGCGGCTAGCGCTCCTTCCCCGGGAGCAAAGGCTCCCCAGCCCGTGGGCCGCGATCAGTTGCAGAAAGCAGCGATGCCGGTCTGCGCACGGCCCAGGATCAGGGCGTGCACGTCGTGCGTGCCTTCGTAGGTGTTGACCACTTCCAGATTCACCAGGTGGCGGGCCACGCCGAATTCGTCGCTGATGCCGTTGCCGCCCAGCATGTCGCGCGCCAGGCGTGCAATGTCCAGGGCCTTGCCGCAGTTGTTGCGCTTGATCAGCGACGTGACTTCGACCACGTTCTGGTGCTCGTCCTTCATGCGGCCCACGCGCAGGGCAGCTTGCAGGCCCAGCGTGATTTCGGTCTGCATGTCGGCCAGCTTCTTCTGCACCAGTTGGTTGGCGGCCAGGGGGCGGCCGAACTGCTTGCGGTCCAGCGTGTACTGGCGGGCCGTGTGCCAGCAGGCTTCGGCCGCACCCATGGCGCCCCAGGCGATGCCGAAGCGGGCGCTGTTGAGGCAGGTGAACGGACCCTTGAGGCCGCGCACTTCAGGGAAAGCGTTTTCTTCGGGGACGAACACGTCTTCCATCACGATTTCACCGGTGATGGAGGCGCGCAGGCCGACCTTGCCGTGGATGGCAGGAGCCGACAGGCCCTTCCAGCCCTTTTCCAGGATGAAGCCGCGGATCTGGCCCACCGCGCCGCTTTCCGAGACTTCCTTGGCCCAGACGACGAACACGTCAGCCACGGGGCTGTTGGTGATCCACATCTTGCTGCCCTTGAGCTTGTA
>JAMNYN010000691.1 GCA_023622805.1 Pseudomonadota bacterium
GGCGGCTTCGGTGCGCAGCAGCACCATGGCGCCGGCCTGGCGCTGCACGTCCTGGGTGGCATCGGCCCATTCGCTTTCGCGCAGCTGCCGGCTGTACTGGGCCAGCCGCTCGACGGCGGCCAGCGCCGGGTGCAACTGCTCGGGCGCCTTGCGTATGCGCCGGCCGGCCTGGCGCCAGCGCCAGAGCCAGGAAAGATCGGCCGTGCTCAACGCGCTGCCTATGCGCAACTGGGACTGGCGGCTGCGCAGACCGGGCGGCTGGGCCAGGCCTGGAGCGCTCCAGGGATGTAGCAGGGCGGGCGCAAGCCAGCCCGTGGGAGCGAAGCTCGCGCCTTCGGCGGCGCTGCTGTGCTGGTCATAGACCGTCACAGCGTGACCGTCGCGCGCAAGCGCGTGCGCAGTGGCGATGCCGGCGACGCCGGCACCCACGATGGCAATATTCATGAGGGGGTAGAAGTGATGGTGGTCCAGCCCGCAGCGCGAAGCTACGGCGACTGGAGTATGCCTTCGATCAGCAGACTGATGTCGAGCACGGCATCGTCATGCAGCGCGCCATGCCAGACCATCAGGCCCACGGGCAGCTCGCCGCGCTGATGGCAGGGTAGCGACAGCGCGCAGCCGTCGAGCATGTTGACCACGCTGGTGTTGCGCAGCAGCAAAGTGTTGGCGCGCTGGAAAGCCGCATCGCGTTGCGCATCCAGGGCGCTGTCCTGGCCTTGCGCCGGCGCGACGTCCGCCATCAGCGGCGCGAGAATCGGAACGGTGGGCGACAGCAGGGCGTCGTAGCCGGCCAGTGCCTGCTCCATCTGTGCGATCCAGCGCTGGCGCGCGTGGTGCAGATCGATGTAGTGCGCGGCCGTCATCTGGGCGCCGCGTTCGATGCGGCTGCGCACGCGCGGGTCGTAGGGCAGCTTCCTGGCGTCGGCCTTGGCCAGCAGCGGCCGGTGCCAAGCGTAGCTTTCCGCGCCGGCGAAACTGCCGTGGTCATGGATGTGCAGCAGCGTGTCGAGTTCCGGCAGGTCGATGTCGACAATGCGCGCGCCGGCAGCGCGCAACTGGTCCAGGCTGCGCTCGAAGGCCAGGGCCACGGCGGGGTCCATGTCGTCAAGGAACAGGCGGCGGGGCACGGCCAGACGCCAGTCGGCGATGCCGACGGGGCTGCGTGTGACCGTGCGGGCGGCGAGAATTTCGTGCACCAGGATGGCATCGCGCACGCTGCGGGTGAGCGCGCAGGCGGTGTCCAGCGTGGTGGACAAGGGTATCGTGCCGTCCGTGGGCACCAGGCGGGCCGTGCTCTTGAAGCCGACCAGGCCGTTGAGGGCCGCGGGAATGCGGATGGAGCCGCCCGTGTCCGAGCCCAGGCCCGCGTAGGCCGCGCCGCTGGCCACCGAGACGGCGGCACCCGAGGAAGAGCCGCCGCACACGCGCGCCGGGCCGGGCAGGGCGCCGAAGCGCGCATCCAGCGCGGCCGGCGTACCGTAATGGGGATTGACGCCCACGCCTGAGTAGGCGAATTCCACCATGTGGGTGCGACCAATGAAGGCCGCACCAGCGGCGCGCAAGCGGGCCACGGCCGGACTGTCCTGGCTGGCGACAGGGGAGTCGCCGAGCACGCGCGAACTCGCGGCGCTGCGTGTGCCCTGGAGATCGAAAAGGTCTTTGACCGAGACCGACAGTCCCGCCAGCGGCAGCTGTGGCGCAGCCCGGGCGGCGCTTTGCATGGCGCTGTCGAACAGCGTCTGGGAGAAGACGTGGTCACAGGCAGGCGTTGACGCCGTGGCGATCGCGGCCTGTAGCAGGTCGGTGGCACGGCATTCGCCGCTGCGCACGTTGGCGAGTGCGGAGCAAAGATCAGAGTGCATGTGGTAGAATTTTTCGGCTTTGCTGAATGCTGCTTTGCGGCGTGCTGCGCTGGGCGCGTTTTTCGCGAACCAGTTGCAGTGTGCGCCAGCAGCTACAGCAAAGCAAATAGCAAACCAGTCCCCTCAAGGTGTTGCCCTCACGGGCAAATGTCGGGCTGGATTTTAGACCCAACCTTTGGAGAATTCTCATGTCCGTTACTATGCGCGAAATGCTGGAAGCCGGTGTTCACTTCGGTCACCAAACCCGCTTCTGGAACCCCAAGATGGCCCCGTTCATCTTCGGTCACCGCAACAAGATTCACATCATCAACCTGGAAAAGTCGCT
>JAMNYN010000670.1 GCA_023622805.1 Pseudomonadota bacterium
GAAAATGGTGTCGATCTCTACCTTCCAGAAAGTGCTCCAGCTGTTGCTGGAGGATGCGGTGCATATCCGCGACATCCGCACCATCATCGAGACCCTGGCCGAATACGCCCCCGCCACCCAGGATCCGGTGGAACTGGCCCGCCGCGTGCGCATTGCGCTGTCGCCGGCCATCGTCCAGCAGATCTACGGCCCGACCCGCGAACTCAATGTCATCGCTATCGAGCCCGGCCTGGAGCGCCTGCTGGTGCAGGCGCTGGGCAACCCCGCCGCGCCGTCCCTGGACCCTGGCGTGGCCGAAATCCTCACGCAAAAGGCCGCCGACGTGGCCCAGAAACAAGAAGAGTTGGGCATGCCTGCATGTTTGCTGGTTCCCGACTCCATCCGAAACGCCATTGCCCGCCTGTTGAAGCGCGTGGCACCGCGGCTGCAGGTGCTCTCCCACAGCGAGATCCCCGAGACGCACACCATCCGCATTGGCCCCATTCTTAAAGGTGCATCCGCATGAACATCCGCCGCTTTACCGCCCCCACCTCCCGCGAGGCCCTGGCCAAGGCGCGCATGGCCTTCGGCGATGGCACCTTGATCCTGTCGAACCGCACCACGCCCGACGGCGTGGAAGTCATGGCCACGGCCGAAGATACGCTGGAGCAGCTCGATGCGGGCGCCGCCACCAGCTCGCCCCTGCAAGCTGCGCTGGAAAAGCGCGCGGCCGAAGAAACCCGTGCCCTGCCCGCCAAGCTGTCGGCCAGCGCCCAGGCAGCCGCCAGCGCTCCATCGGCCATCCGCCAGAGCGTGGAAGACGATGCCGCCCAGCTGGCCATGAGCACGCTGTCGTTCCAGGACTATGTGCGCGAGCGCATGCTGCGCCGCCGCCATGAGAGCCTGCACGGTGAGAGCACGCCGGTCCCCGAAGCCGAACCCATGCAAGCGCAGTTGCCGACGTTCGCGCAGCGCGCGCGCCAGCTCGACGAGCTGCGCCGTGAAGCCCCACCGCTGCCGGCCGCCAGCGTGCCGCGCCACAACCCCTTGCGCGGCCTCTCGGCCGGCTCGCGCCCGTCGACCGTCAAGCCCGCTGCTCGCCCACAGGCCGCGGCAGCTCCCGCACCGCAGGTCATGATGGAAGAAATCCAGTCGATGAAGGCGCTGATCGAGGACAAGTTCAACACCCTGGCCTGGCTGGGCCAGACGCGCCAGAGCCCGCTGCAGTCGAACCTGATGCTCAAGCTGATCCGCGCCGGCTATTCCCCGGCCCTGTCGCGCAAGCTGCTGGAAAACCTGCCGGCCCAGTTCTCGCCAGCCCAGTCCGTGCACTGGCTGATGAATATCCTCGAGCGCAACCTGCGCACCGATGCCCAATCCGCACCGATTTACGAAGAAGGCGGCATCTTCGCCCTGGTCGGCGCGACCGGCGTGGGCAAGACCACCACCACCGCCAAGCTGGCCGCGATGTGCGCGCGCATCCACGGCCCGGGCCAGGTCGGACTGATCACGCTGGACACCTACCGCATCGGCGCCCATGAGCAGCTGCGCGCCTACGGCCGCATGCTGGGCATCGTCGCCCACCAGGCACACGACCGCGCGGCCCTGCAGGATCTGCTGGGTCTGCTGGCCAACAAGAAGATGGTGCTGATCGACACCACCGGCGTGGCGCCGCGCGACCCGCGCAAGGACGACATCCTGGAAGTGCTGGACCTGCCCGGCATACAACGCCTGCTGGTGCTCAATGCGAGCAGCCAGGGAGACTCCAACGACGAAGTGCTCAACGCCTTCAAGGCCGACGGCTGCCAGCAGGTCATCCTGTCCAAGGTGGACGAGGCCGTGAAGCTGGGCCCTTCGATCGACACCCTGGTGCGCCACCAGATGCAGCTGCGCGGCGTGACCAACGGCCAGCGCGTTCCCGAAGACTGGGAAGCGGCCGATGCCAGCCAGCTGGTCGCCGCATCAATGCGCGCCACCAACCCTTCGGCTTTCGACCCCAAGGTCATAGAACTGGACTTCTTCTTCACGCAGTCCTACCAGGCGCCCTCCGACATGGAGTTCGACCATGCTTGACGCTTCGGGCTGGCACCAGGCCTGCGGCCTGCAGGCCGGCACGGCCTTGCAGGACATCCAGGTCTGCGCCATCGCCCACTCGGCCACGGCGCCGGGCACGGAGCTGTTGTGGCCGCTGAGCGCGCAACTGCAGCAGCTCGGCTATCCGGTGCTGGTGCTGGACGCCAGCCAGGTGGAAACCGCCGCGGCTCCGGGCTTGCGCGACCTGCTCGCGGAACCTGCCTGGCAGGCCGCGGGAATAGGCCCGCGCCCGGCACAGGCCTCGGTCGCCGCCCTGCCCGCCGCCCACGGGCTGCGGCAGCTGGCCAGCCTGGAACAACTGCATCCCTATGCCCGCCGCTATGCGGTGGTGATCATTCACGCGCCCGTGGAACAGCTCGCGCCCCTACTGCAAGGCCGGGCCATGCGCCCGCTGCTGCCGCTGGACATGCAGCCCCGCGGCATGGTGCGCAGCTACCGCCAGATCAAGCACCTGGCCTTGCACGCCGGCCTGTCCTGCATCGTCGCCTCATCCACCCAGGCGCACGAAACTTTCGCGCGCCGCCATGCGGATGCGCAACTGGCTTCGCTGGCGCAGTGCGCGCAGCGCCATCTGCGCATGCAGCCGCTGTGTACCCGCGCCGACCCCAGCCAGGCCCCCGACATGCGCCGCCTGGCCCTGCAGTTGCTCGCGCACTCGACCCGCCTCGCGCCGGCCGCGTTGCTGCCCGCGTCCCCCTCCTCTTCTCTTGCCTGGAGCCAATGATCGCCATGTACACCGCGAAAGGCCAGCTTGAACGGAACGATCTGATCCGTCAGCACGTCCCCCTGGTTCGGCGCATAGCGCACCACATGATCGCCAAGCTGCCCCCCAACGTGGAGCTCGACGATCTCATCCAGGTCGGCATGATCGGCCTGGCCGATGCCTTGACGCGTTTCGAAGCCGCGCAAGGCGTGCAGTTCGAGACTTTTGCCTCCCAACGCATACGCGGCGCCATGCTCGACGAATTGCGTGAAGGCGACTGGATGTCGCGCAGCTCGCGCAAAAGCCAGAAAGACATAGAGCAGGCCCTGCGCCGGCTCGAGCAGACGCTGGGCCGCAGCCCGCTGGAATCGGAAATCGCCGTCGAACTGGGCATGCCGCTGGCCGAGTACCAGTCGCTGCTCGGCAAGGTGCGCGGCACCCAGCTGGTCTATCTGGAAGACATCGCGCCCGGCGAGGACAGCGACGGTTTTCTCGACCGGCATGTGGCCGACAGCAGCGCCGACCCCATGGCCTTGCTGCGCGACCAGCGCCTGCGCGGCGCCCTGGTCGAAGCCATCAAGGTCCTGCCCGAGCGCGAGCAGTACATCATGGGCATGTACTACGAGCACGATATGAACCTCAAGGAAATCGCCGCCGTGCTGGGCGTGACCGAGTCGCGCGTCTGCCAGTTGCACAGCCAGGCGATTGCACGCTTGCGCACAAAAATGCGGGCGCATTGAAAAAAAGGCACCCCCTGAGCCGCTGGCGCGGCTTGGGCCGCCCCGGCTTCCCCCTCTCAACCTGCGGTGGAGGGGGGCGCCCGGCTAGGGACGACACCATTGCTGCGGGGCGGCCCTTGCTCGGCGTCCCCATGCTGGGCCACGCCAGTTGCGTGGGCTGTGGGTCATGCCAGCGATGAGAAGAACTTCCTCCGCGCAGCCGACATCTTTCGCCCACAAAAAAGCGCAGCTCCAGGCTGCGCTTTTTTGTGGGCGAAAGAGAGAAGATCAGCCTTCGCTGCGGTAGATGCGTGCGGGGCTTTGGCGGGCCGGGCGGCCGGCCAGGGCTTCATAGGTGGGAGATGCGGACTGGGACGGCAGCAAGGCCGCGACCTGCTGGCCCGTCATGGCGCTGGCCCGGGCCAGTTGCTCGCGCAGCGGACCGAGCTGGCCGCCGACGCTGTCTATGCGCTGCTGCAGCCCGGCTTCGAGCGGCCGGCCGCTGCGGCTGTGCTGCTGGCTCAAAACGGCCAGCGACATGAAGGCATCGCGCAAGCCCGTGCTGCTCGCTTCGAGCACATCGGCATCGGTGCCGGCCAGCGCCGCCGTCAAGGCTTGCACGGCGGCTTCGGCCTGGGCGAGGGAATCTGACAGTTGCATGGCAGGGGAGGAAAACGAGAAAACCTGTCGCGCCGCGTCAGGCAGCGCGGGCGATCATGGAATGGGACAGGATTTCGCCGGTATTGGTCAACAGCTTGTCGGCGATCGCTTCGGCGTTCACGCTGAACGTGCCCTTGGCGATGGCGTCTCGCATGGCCTTGACGCGGTCGGCGTCGAAGTCCGTCGCGGTCCGGCCTGCGGAGTCGAGCGCCTTGGCCGAATGAGAAAAGGACACGCCGGCGGACGAAGTCGCCACCTGTGCGCCTTTGGATGCTTCTTCAGCCGCCGGACCGGTAGTCCTGGCGGCCTGCTTGGCTGCTGCGGCCGCGGCAGCGGGCAGTTCCGGTTTTTGACCAATCTTCATTTGTTTCTCCACCACCCCATTTGCCTGAGGTTCGATAACACTGCTTTCGACACACGGGATAGAAACTTTAGCAATTTCTTGGGAAAAAGTGACCAAGAACAAGTTCTAAGGCACTTCCACCACCCCTTCGGCGTTGACGATGCCAGAAACCAGTCGGCCATTATCCATGCGCACGCGCACATTGGCGCCTTCCGCTCCCGCGGCCATGGCCCGGCCAGAGGAGACGACGGAAAACCCGCCACCCGACACCGAGACCTTGACCTGCGCGCCCATGGCAAACAGCTGGGGCGGGCGCAACATATTCTGGCGCAGGACCTGTCCGGCCTGCAGATGGCGCGCCGCTTCCTGGCCTACCCAGGCCTGCTGGCGGGCGACCACCGGCGACACCTGCTCGGCCCAGTCGACTTCTGACACCGTGGCATCGTCGGCCGTCAGCGCCTCTCCCTGGCGCACATTGGTGGCCAGCACCCAGGCCGGGCCAAAGGCCTGCACCGTGAGCGGCAAGAACACATTCCAGGGCGACGGACCCTGCACGCAGCGCAAGCCCAGACGGGTACGTCCCCACAGGCGCGAGCCCGCGGGCAGGTAGGTCTCGACCTTGGCGCAGGCGGCCAGCTTGAGACGCGAGTCGATCTGACCGATCTGCACTTCCATGCGCAAGGGCAGGTCGGCCGCCTCGGCGCCGCGCAGCGCGGCCTGGGCCCAGCGCAGCGACATGGCTTCAAGTTCGGCGCTGCTTTGCGCCTGGGCCGTGCCGGCCGCCAGCCCGCCAGCGAGGCCCAGCAGCGCAGCGCCCGCCCAGCCACGCCGGCGGCTGCCGGCGAAGACGGGGGGGCTCAAGGGCCAAGGGCTGTGTTTCACGGTCGAATCCTCAATTCAGAAAGTCACGCCGCGGTGCCGCAGGTGTGCGGTCATTGCGGTATGGGCAACTTTGCTCTGTCCAGACTGTAGACGTTTGCCCGGCGCGCAAAGCATGAAACTGCGCAGCAATCCATGCGTTCTTCACGCTTTAGAAAACCGGGGCGATTTCCATAATCAGGGCCTGTCGCAGTGCGTCCTGCATTGCGCCTTTCTGACTCCGCTTCGGCGGGGCCCCCTTTTCCCAGAAGCCACAAGCGCGAGGCCCACATGCTCGACAAAATGACCAGCCGCCTGGATTTCCACAGCACTGCCCTGGTACTGCGTGCCGAACGCCAGCGTGCCATTGCCAGCAACATTGCCAATGCGGACACACCGGGCTATGTGGCGCGCGACTTCAACTTTTCGCAAGCGCTGCGCGCGGCCACCGGAGGCGGCGCCAACCCGCTCGCGGGTGCCAGCGTCAGCCACAGCGGCCACATGCCGCTGCCCCCAGTGCAAAGCGGGCACAGCACCGTAGGCCTGGGCTACTCGGTGCAGTCCCAGCCCAGCCTGGACAACAACACCGTCGATCTGGACCGTGAACGCGCCAACTTCGTGGACAACTCCGTGCGCTACGAAGCCACGCTGCGCTTCATCAACGGCCAGGCCAAGGGCATGCTCAGCGCCATTCAAGGCCAGTGAGCATCCGCCGCACCGACCACCCCACAGACACCAAAGGGCCTTAGACCATGTCCATGTTCTCCATTTTCAGCGTCTCCGGCAGCGCCATCAGCGCGCAGTCGCAGCGCCTCAACGTGGTGGCCAGCAACCTGGCCAACGTCGACGCCGTGGCCGGCCCCGACGGCAAGGCCTTCAAGGCGCGCCAGGTGGTGTTCCAGACCACGCCCATGGGCGGCGACGGCTCGTCGGGCGTGCGCGTCAGCTCGATCAACGAAAACGAAGCGCCAGGCCGGCGCGTGCTCGATCCCAACCACCCCTTGGCCGACGCCCAGGGCTATGTGACCCATTCCAACGTGAGCGCAGTCGACGAGATGGTCAACATGATCTCGGCCTCGCGCTCCTACCAGAACAACGTCGAAGTCATGAACACCGCCAAGTCGCTGCTGCTCAAGACTTTGCAAATGGGCCAGTAAGCCCTCAGGACCTTTCCCATGATCAACAACGTTACGGGCAATACCCAGACCAAGGGCGCCGGCGCTTCGCCCAAAGCCGACCCTTCCACCGACCCAGCGGCCGCGCAGGACCGCTTTCTCACGCTGCTGGTGGCCCAGCTCGCCCATCAGGATCCGATGAATCCCATGGACAACGCGCAGATGACCTCGCAGATGGCGCAGATCAACACCGTGGTGGGCATCAACCAGCTCAACAGCACGATGGAAGCGATGTCCTCGCAGTTCACCTCCATGCAGGTGCTGCAGGGCACTTCGATGATCGGCCGCACGGTGCTGTCCGCGGGCGATCGCATGGGCGCACCGGTGGAGAAGATCAGCACCGCGGCCTTCGACCTCGAAGGTTCGGCCGGCGATGTGCAGGTCAAGATCATTGACGCTTCCGGCAAGGTCGTCGACACCGTCAAGCTGGGCTCGCTCGATGCGGGCCGGCATTACTTTGCCTGGGACTCGAGCACCTACGCAGGGGCCCCCGGTGTTGATCCGCACAGTCTGAGCGGCATGCGCTTCCAGGTCGAAGCCGTCAACGGCACGGCCAAGGTGGCCAGCACCACGCTGTCGCCCAACATGGTGGTCGCCACCAGCACCTCCAGCAGCGGCTTGACGCTGGAGCTGGAGAACGGCGAGAGCCTGGATTACAACAAGGTCAAGGCCGTCTTCTAAGACCTGCCGCTTTCCACCCCTTACAGATACGCGCACAGCCCGCGCCGCAGGAGAAAACACATGGGATTCCAACAAGGCCTTTCCGGCCTCAACGCCGCCAGCAAGAACCTGGACGTCATCGGCCACAACATCGCCAACTCCGGCACCACCGGATTCAAGTCCTCGCGCACCGACTTTGCCGAGATGGTGGCCAGCGCCATCGGCGCCTCCAGCGGCTCGACCACGGGCATAGGCGTGAGCGTGGGTGCGATCTCGCAGCAGTTCACCCAGGGCCCGATCAACAGCACCGGCAACAGCCTGGACCTGGCCATCAATGGTGACGGCTTTTTCCGCGTCTCCCTGCCCGACGGCACCGCCGCCTATACCCGCTCGGGCAACTTCCAGCTCAACAAGGCCGGCAGCCTGGTCACCGTCGATGGCGCCAACGTCATGGGCTACCCCATCGACCCCGCGACCGGCAAGACCGACAGCACGACGCTGCAGGCGCTCAAATACCCCACCGGCCAGCCGATTCCCGCCAAGGCCACGTCCAAGATCCTGGCCGCGCTGAACCTGGACGCGCGCGCCCAACCGGCCGCCGGCGATCCGAACGCCACGCCACCGGTTGCCGCCACGCCGCGCGCCACCTACGGCACGTCGCTGGAAGTCTATGACAGCCAGGGCATGCCCACGCCGGTGACGATGTACTTCGAGAAGGGCGCGGGCAACACCTGGAACGTCTTCAACTCGCTGGACCCCGCCGCGCCCAGCATCGGCACGCTGACCTTCGACGCCAGCGGCAAGCTGACTTCGGGCAGCCCGCTGAACATGACCGTCGCAGCCGCCGACCTGCCCAACCCGAACACCGGCGGCGCCAACCCGGTGTCCGACCTGAACCTGACCCTGGACCTGGGCGGCGTGACCCAGTTCGGCAGCTCGTTCGCCGTCTCCAAGCTGAACCAGGACGGCTATGCCGCGGGCGAACTCACGGGCATCAACATCAGCGGCGACGGCACGGTCATGGCCTCGTACTCCAACGGCGTGACGCGCGCCGAAAGCCAGGTGGCGCTGGCCAAGTTCGGCAACACCCAGGGCCTGTCCTCCATCGGCAGCAACAACTGGGTGGCCACGGCCGACTCGGGCCCGCCAGTGCTGGGCACCGCCAAGAGCGGCAGCTTCGGCGCACTGCAATCGGGCGCGCTGGAAAGCTCCAACGTCGACCTCACGGCCGAGCTGGTCAACATGATGAGCGCCCAGCGCTCCTACCAGGCCAACGCCCAGACCATCAAGACGCAAGACCAGGTGTTCTCGACCCTGGTCAATCTGCGCTGATCCCATCCGTTAGCCAAGGAGTTCCGCCATGGACCGCATCATTTACACCGCCATGACTGGCGCCAACGCCGCCGCCCATCGGCAGGCGGTGCTGTCCAACAACCTGGCGAACACCAGCACCAACGGCTTTCGCGCAGAAATGTCCACGTTCCGCTCCGTGCCCCTGCAGGGCAGCGGTTCGTCGACGCGGGTGTTCGCACTCGAAGCCACGTCGGGTCACCTGGACACCGCCGGCCCGGCCCAGCGCACCGGGCGCGCGCTCGACGCCATGGCCATGGGCAACGCCTGGTTTGGCGTGCAAGGACTGGACGGCATTGAGTCCTATACGCGCAGCGGCGCGTTCGAAGTCTCGTCGACGGGCGCGCTGCTGACCAGCACCGGCCTGCCCGTGCTGTCGGACGGCGGCACGCCCATCGACGTCCCCGTGGGGGCGGAAATCTCCCTGGGTGCCGACGGCACGATCACCGCCAAGCTCGCCGACCAGCCCGCGATGGCGGCCGGCCGCGTCAAACTGGCCACACCCGATGCCGAGAACCCGCTGCGCCGCGGCGACGACGGCCTGTTTCGCGCCGCCAACGGCGATCCGCTGCCGGCCGATCCCAACGCACGCCTGCTGTCGGGCTCCATCGAAGGCTCCAACGTCAACGCAGTCGAAAGCATGGTCGGCATGATCGCCGCCTCACGCCAGTTCGAAACCCAGATGCGCCTGATGCAGACCGCCGAGACCAACGACAAGACAGCCGCGCAACTGCTCAGCATGAACTGATGCCGCACGCGGCGGCTCTTGCTAGGCCTGTGCGCCAGTTTGAGTGCCTGATGGGTGCGCGAGCACCTTGGATCACCTAGAAAGAATTTTCCATGATCAATTCGCTTTTCATCTCCAAGACCGGCATGGAAGCCCAGCAGACCCAGCTGGACGTCATCTCGCACAATCTGGCCAACGTCTCGACGACGGGCTACAAGCGCGCGAATGCGGTGTTCGAAGACTTGATCTATCAGAACCTGCGCCAGGTCGGCGCCCAGACCACGGAAGAAAACCAGCTGCCCACCGGCCTGCACCTGGGCCTGGGCGTGCGCGCCGTGGCCACCAGCCGCAACTTCCTGCAGGGCGCCCTGCAGCAATCGAACAACTCGCTGGACGTGGCCATCAACGGCAATGGCTTCTTCGAAGTCACCCAGCCCGACGGCACCACGGCCTACACCCGTGACGGCTCCTTCCAGGTCGACGCTCAGGGCCGACTGGTCACGTCCAGCGGTCTGCCCGTGGCCAACGGCATCACCCTTCCCGTGGGCTCCACCAGCGTCAGCATCAGCGCCGACGGCGTTGTCAGCGCCCTGATGCCCGGCAACGCCACCCCCCAGGCCGTGGGCAATCTGGGCATGGCGAGCTTCATCAACCCGGCCGGTCTGGAGCCACGCGGCCAGAACCTGTACGTCGAGACCGCCGCCTCGGGCCAGCCCCAGCAGGGCACGCCCGGCACCAACGGCCTGGGCAGCATCCAGCAAGGCTACCTCGAAGGCTCGAACGTCAACGTGGTGCAGGAACTGGTGACCATGATCCAGACCCAACGCGCCTACGAAATGAACTCCAAGGCCATCCAGACTTCGGACCAGATGCTGGCCAAGCTGGCCCAACTGTAAGCCCGTCATGACTCCACGCCCTGCCCTCTTCTTGCTGCCGCGCCTCGGCGGCAGCCTCGTGGCCTTGGCGCTCGGCGGCTGCGCCACGCTCAATCCGCCGCCGCCCGTGGACATCCTGCCCACACCGGCGCCCCGGCCCAGCGTCGCCGCCGCCGCGCCAGCCGTGCCTTCGGGCGGTCTGTTCCACGCGTCGCGCTACCGGCCGGCGTTCGAAGACCAGCGCGCGCGCCTGGTGGGCGACATGGTGACGGTGCAAATCGTCGAACGCGTCACGGCCACGCAAAAGTCCTCTTCCAGCGTGGACCGCGACAACGAACTCAAGGCCGGCATTACCAGTCTGCCGCTGCTCAAGGGTTCCACCGCCGCGAACATCATCGCCCGCTCCAAGATCGGCGCGGGCAGC
>JAMNYN010000062.1 GCA_023622805.1 Pseudomonadota bacterium
CTACGCTGCATTGCGGGCGCCAGTCACGCAAACGGGCCAGCCTGGGCCAAAGCGGCGCACTGAGCGGAGTTGGGGGCCAGAGCGTACTCATGCGGAGACTCCCGATTGCGCCGAAGGACCGTCACTGGGCTGCGCGCGCTCTCGCTGTCCCGCCCCTTGGGCTGATGCCACGACAAACATTCGAAAACACAGATAGACCCCCAACGCAAGCACCCAGCAGGTGGCCAGCGCCCAGAGGTCATGCGACAGAAAATGCGCGCCGCGCAATTGCTGCGTCACACCGAACACGCCGCCGGCCACCAGCCCCACGGCCAAGCCCCACCAGCGCCAGGCGGGACGCAGCAGCAGCGCGAAGAAGTACAGACTGACCCAGGCGTAGCCCGCGCTGGCATGTCCTGCCGGAAAACACACGCCGCGTTCCATGCCCTGCGGCCGCAGCTCGAACAAGCCCACAAATTCGCGCAGACCGCCGTAGCGCTCCAGGCTCCAGGGGCAATCCATGTTGGTCAACGACTTGAGCAGCGACACCATTCCCGCACCCAGCAAGCCGGCCAGCACCAGATACAACAAAGGCCCGCGCAGGCCTGCAGCCCGTGCACTGCGCGAGGACGCAATCCAGGCCCACAGGCACAGTGCAGCGGCCGCCAGCATCGCCGCGTTGCTGAACCACTTTCCGCCCTGGTACAGAAGCTGGCGAGTCACCCAGGAATCGCGCCAAACCCATTGCTCGCCTTGCAGGCTGTAGATCTTGTCGGCCAGCAACTGGTCGCCGCCAGCGCCCATCAGCAGGCCGCTGGCCAACAGCACGGCCGCCAGCGGCAGGCCCAGGTGCATGCAGATAAACCGGAAATTCGATGGCTTGCCACATCGCTCAATGAGAGGTGCGTGCAAGCTGAGGTCATGACGAGGCCGCGCGAATGACATGGGAAGTGATCTTGAAGCCCCGCATGTATGAGCGAGGCAATGCTCAGTGGGGGCGCGTATCGCCCCCGCGCCATTGGACACCATGGCGCAGGGGTGTAGCAGCCATATCAAGCTCAACCAAGGGAAGTCCCGGGTGTCGCCGGGCCCGACACTTGGCAGATCGATCTACGGCGCCGCGCCGAACAGCGCACCGACCGCGGCCGTCATCGCCATGGCCAATGTGCCCCAGACACCCACCCGCAATGCGCTGGCGCCCATTGGAGCACCACCGATCCTGGCGGCAATCGCACCGAGCAGGACCAGGAAGAATATGGCGGTCGCAATCACCCAGGGCAGCAATGACTGCGGCGGCGCGAGCACAACGACGCCCAGCGGCATGGCAGCCCCCACCGTAAAGCTGGCGGCTGAGGCCATGGCCGCCTGCAGAGGCCGCGCACTGAAGGCTTCCGAAATGCCCAGTTCATCGCGGGCGTGCGCGCCCAAGGCATCGTGCGCCATCAACTGCGTCGCGATCTCGCTGGCAAGGGCAGGCTGAACCCCTCGCCGCACATAGATGGCCGTCAGTTCCTTATGCTCGGCCTCGGGATCGGTGGTCAGCTCTCGGTGCTCGCGCTCAAGATCCGCCTTCTCGGTATCCGCCTGGGAGTGGACCGAGACGTACTCCCCGGCGGCCATCGACATGGCACCAGCGACCAGCCCCGCCACCGCTGTCGTCATGATGCTGGCGTGGCTGACCTGCGCCGCGGCCACACCGGCCACCAGGCTTGCGGTCGAGATAATGCCGTCATTGGCGCCGAGCACGGCGGCGCGCAGCCACCCGATGTGTTCCGTGCGATGGCGTTCGAGATGGAATCTGCCGTGGAGTGACTTCATTGAATGCATCGCTTCCTGGGCTTTATCGGGCGTTGCTACCGGGCAGCATCCGTATGAGGGTGTTGTCGCGGATAAGGTAATGGTGCAGCAGCGCCGCCGCTGCATGCAGGCCGATCAGCACGTAGCCTGCTGTTGTCAGCGCTTCGTGGATGTCCTTCAATTGCCGGGACAGCGCTTCATTCGCGCCGATCAGCATGGGCAGCGCCAGACCAAACAGATCGACAGGCTTGGCTGCCGCGCTCACAGCAAGCCAACCCAGAATCGGCGTTGCGATCATGAAGGCATACAGCGCGTAGTGCATGAGCCGCGCAGACCGGGCCGCCCACACGCCCATCCGTGGCTCGACGGCCGGAGCAGCGCCCGCCCCCCAT
>JAMNYN010000569.1 GCA_023622805.1 Pseudomonadota bacterium
ACCATTCGCCGCCGACGTTGACCACGCCAGGAGGAACGGGCAACTCGGCCACGGGAACGCCTTTGAGGGCGTGCTGCATGAAGCTGATCCAGACCGGCAGGCTCAGGCCGCCACCGGTTTCCCGTGAGCCCAGGTTGCGCGGCGTGTCGTAACCAATCCAGGTCACGGCGGCCAGCGTGGGCTGGAAGCCGCCGAACCAGGCATCGACCGAGTCATTGGTGGTGCCGGTCTTGCCGTAGATGTCCGGGCGCTTGAGCGTGGCCTGGGCGCGCGCGGCGGTGCCGACGCGGGCCACGTCCTGCAGCAGGCTGTTCATGATGAAGGCATTGCGTGGCGGAATGGCCTCGGGCGTCTGTTCCAGCGGCTGGGGCTGGAACTCGGACAGCACGCGACCCTTGTGGTCGGTGACCCGGGCAATCAGCCAGGGGTTGACGCGGTGGCCGCCATTGGCAAACACGGAATAACCTGCCGCCATCTGCATGGGCGTGACCGAGCCGGCGCCTAGCGCCATGGTCAGGTAGGGCGGGTGCTTGTCGGCATCGAAGCCGAAGTGCGTGACCCATTCCTGTCCGAACTTGGGTCCGATGGCCTGCAGCAGGCGAATCGAAATCATGTTCTTGGACTTGTTCAGGCCCGTGCGCATGCTCATGGGGCCGTCGTAGCGGCTGTCGTAGTTCTTGGGTTCCCAAGGCTGGCCGCCGGTGGCGCCGGCGCTGAAAAAGATAGGCGCATCGTTGATCATGGTCGACGGTGAGAAGCCTTTTTCCAGCGCGGCCGAGTAGATGAACGGCTTGAAGGTCGAACCCGGTTGGCGCCAGGCTTGTGTGACGTGGTTGAACTTGTTCTTGCCGAAGTCAAAGCCGCCGACCAGCGCGCGGATCGCCCCCGTCTTGGGGTTCAAGGCGACGAAAGCGCCTTCGACTTCCGGCAGCTGGGTGATTTCCCAGGTGTTCTTGGGCGTCTTGACCACGCGGATCACGGCGCCGGGACGCAGTTTGATATTGGGCGGTGCCTTGTCGCTCAGGCCGGACAGGGCGGGCTTGAGGCCGTCGCCGGTGATCTCGAACTTGTCGCCGTCGGCCCGGGTGGCCACGATCTTGCGCGCCGAGGCTTCAAGCACCACGGCGGACAGCACATTGCCATTGTCCGGGTGGTTGGCCAGGGTGTCGTCGATCGCATCTTCCTGGGCTTCGGCCTCCTTGGGCAGGGCGATGAATTTTTCCGGGCCGCGGTAATGCTGGCGGCGCTCATAGTCCATGATGCCCTGGCGCAAGGCCGTATAGGCCGCGTCCTGCTCGCCGGCGTTGAGCGTGGTGTAGACATTGATGCCCCGCGTGTAGGCTTCGTTGCCGTACTGGGCGTAAATCAGCTGACGTGCCATTTCCGCCACGTATTCCGCATGCACTCGGGTGTTGTTGCTGCCTGAGCTGATCTTGAGTTCTTCCTGCTTGGCCTGCGCGGCCTCAGCGGCCGTGATGAAGCCGTTTTCCTGCATGCGCTCGATGATGTAGAGCTGGCGAATGCGGGCCCGCTTCGGGTTGCTGATCGGGTTGTAAGCCGACGGAGCCTTGGGCAGGCCGGCCAGCATGGCCGCTTCGGCGATCGAGATGGACTTCAGCGGCTTGCCGAAATAGGCTTCGGACGCGGCTGCAAAACCGTAGGCACGGTTGCCCAGATAGATCTGGTTCATGTAGATCTCGAGGATCTGGTTCTTGCTCAGCAGGCGCTCGAGCTTGAACGTCAGCAGGACTTCATAGATCTTGCGCGTGAACGTCTTTTCGGACGAAAGATAGACGTTGCGTGCCACTTGCATGGTGATGGTGGACGCGCCCTGGCTTTTGCCGCCGCTGCCCAGGTTGGCCAGCGCCGCGCGCGCAATGCCTTTGTAGTCCACGCCGCCGTGCTCGAAGAAGCGCGTGTCTTCAATGGCCAGCACCGCATCCGTCATGACCTTGGGGATCTCCTGGATGGGCGTCAGCGTGCGGCGCTCTTCGCCAAATTCCCCCAGCAAGGCGCCTTCAGCCGAATAAATGCGCAGCGGCAGCTTGGGGCGGTAGTCCGCCAGCTCCGAGACGTCCGGCAGATTGGGATAGGCCATGGCCAGCGCCACTGCAACCGTCAGCATGACGCCCGCAACGCCGGCGACCGCAAGCCCGGCCAGCCAGAGCAGGGCTTTGGCAAACCAGTGCGTACGGGGGCGGGAGGACGGGGTGCGGGACGATGAAGACGGTTCGTTATTTTCAGAAGACGGCATGGAGCTGGAGAAGAAGGAGGACAGACATTATAAAAATCCCTATGGCAATGGCGCTGAGGAGCGTCAAAATGCCATATGAGGGGAATGTCCAGGCCGGGGTTGGCTGCTGCCCAGTGTCAACGCAGTGACGACAGGCGCAAATGCAAACGTATTATTTAGGCCACGCAATCGGGACACCGTAGCTAAAAGTAAATTGGCTGGCAAGGGAGCTTGCTGATAGCATCTGGACGAAATGTGAAGTCTTGTTGCATTTTTTACACGCTCAGGAGGGCACGTTGATCACTGTAGGTTCTCTTTTCAGTCGTCAGCCTGCGTCACTGTTGGGCATAGACATCAGTTCTTCCAGCATCAAGCTGGTGGAGCTTGGCCGGGACAGCACGGGTGCTTTGGTGCTGGAGCGGTGCTCCATAGAGCCCCTGGAGCGAGGCTGGATCGCCGACGGCAACATCGAAAAATTCGATGAAGTGGCGGAAGCCCTGCGCCGTCTGGTCAAGAAAAGCGGAACGCGCAGCAAGAATGTGGCCATGGCCTTGCCGCCGTCGGCCGTCATCACCAAGAAAATTTCCCTGCCTGGCGGCATGAGCGAGCAGGAGCTCGAAGTCCAGGTGGAGTCCGAGGCCAACCAGTACATCCCGTTCTCTCTCGATGAAGTCAGCCTGGACTTCTGCGTGATCGGCCCGACGGCCAACGCCCCGGGCGATGTAGACGTGCTGATCGCGGCTTCGCGCCGCGAGAAAGTCCAGGACCGTCAAGGCCTGGCGGAAGCTGCCGGCCTGATTCCCGTGATCATCGATATCGAATCCCATTCGGCACGCCTGGCAGCGCGGCGCCTGATCGAAAACCTGCCGCACAAAGGCAAGGACAGCCTGGTGGCGCTGTTTGAAGTCGGCGCCTTGACGACCAGTCTGCAGGTCATGCGCAATGAAGAGGTGCTGTACGAACGTGACCAGGCGTTTGGCGGAGCCCAGCTGACCCAGCTGATTGCCCGGCAGTACGGCTTCTCTCAGGAAGAGGCCGAGGCCAAGAAGCGCAATGCCGAACTGCCCGAAGACTACCCGACGGTGGTGCTCAAGCCGTTCATGGACAGCATGACGCAGGAAGTGGCCCGCGCACTGCAATTCTTCTTCACCAGCACGCCCTACCACCGCGTCGACCATATCCTGCTGGCGGGTGGCTCGGCGCCGCTGCCCGGTCTGGTCGAGGCCATTGCCCAGCACACGGGCTTTGCCTGCGCCCTGGCGAATCCTTTCGACGGCATGCAAATCGGCAGCGACGTGCGCTTGAAGAAAATGGCGCGCGAAGCGCCGTCGTATCTGACCGCCTGCGGTTTGGCCCTGAGAAGGTTTCTCCAGTGATCCTGATCAATCTACTCCCCCATCGCGAGGCGGCCCGCAAGCGCCGCAAGCAGGCATTCCAGATCACGATGCTGGTGGCGTTCCTGGCAGGTTTGCTCATTGCGGGCCTGATCTACTGGCTGCTGCAAAGCCGCATCGCCGCCCAGCAGGAGACCAACGGCATCCTGCAGTCTGAAATCCAGGTGCTGGAAAAGCAGATCAAGGAAATTGCCGGTCTGGAAGGCGAAATTGCCGCCTTGCGCGCGCGCCAGAAAGCCGTGGAGGATTTGCAATCGGACCGCAACCTGCCGGTGCACCTGCTGCACGAACTCGCGGCCCAGCTTCCGGAAGGCGTCTTCATCACCAGCCTCAAGCAGGATGGCCAGGTGATCAGCATGCAGGGCATGGCCCAGTCCAATGAGCGGGTCTCGGAGATGCTGCGCAATCTGACCGACAACACGCCCTGGTTCTCCAAGCCCGAGCTGACGGAAATCGTGGCGACCACGCTGTCGCTGACGCCCAAGGACCAGCGTCGTGTCGCTTCGTTCAATCTGCGCTTTCGCCTGATGCGCACCAGCGAAGCCCAAAAGGCGATGGATGCCAGTCCTGCCGCAGCCACGGCCGGCGGGAGATAACACATGCTCAAGAAAAAAAGCGCGGGCCCTGATTTCACCCAGCTGCAGGCCGAGCTGAAAAAGCAGTTCAGCAATCTGCACCCCAACGATCCTTCCCAATGGCCCATCGCTCCCCGGGCGCTGCTGTGCGTGGCCATTGCCGTGGGCGTGGCCGTCGTGCTGTGGTTCGCCATGCTCAGCGATTACAGGGATGAGTGGCAGGCGGAGCAAGACCGGGAAGTGAGCCTGCGCCAGGACTATCAGACCAAGCTCACCAAGGCCGTAAGCCTGGATGCGCTCAAGCAGCAGCGCGAACAGGTCCAGCAGTATGTGACCCAGCTGGAAAAGCAGCTTCCCAGCAAGGCCGAGATGGCGGCGCTGCTGTCCGACATCAACCAGGCCGGCCTGGGGCGCAGTCTGCAGTTCGAGCTGTTCCGCCCTGGCCAGATGGTGGTCAAGGATTACTACGCCGAGCTGCCGATCGCCGTCAAGGTGACGGGCCGTTACCACGACATCGGCGCTTTCGCTTCCGATATCGCCCATTTGTCGCGCATCGTGACGCTCAACAACATCGCCATCGTGCCCGTGGCCAAGGACGGCAGCGGCACCTTGACCATGGATGCCACGGCGCGCACGTTCCGCTATCTGGATACGGATGAGATCCAGGCGCAAAAGCAGGCGGCTGCGGGGAAGAAAAAATAATGCATCAACGACCGCTGATCCTGGTGCTGGGCCTGTGTGTGGCCTTGCTCAGCGCCTGTGCCGACTCTGACCAGGACGAATTGCGCCAGTGGATGGCGCAGCAAAAGGCGCAGGCCAAGCCGAATGTCACTCCAATTGCCGAGCCCAAGAAGTTCCAGCCCGAGACCTATGTGGGGGACAGCGGCATTGATCCCTTCGATCAGGCCAAGCTGACCCAGGCCTTGCGGCGTGATGCTGCACAGCAGGGTGCAAAAACGGGCCTGATCCAGGCGGAACTCAACCGCCGCAAGGAAGCCCTGGAAGCGATGCCACTGGATGCGATGACGATGGTCGGCAGCCTGAACAAGAAAGGCGAGCCCACTGCCTTGATCAAGGCGGATCGCTTGCTGTACCAGGTGCGGGTGGGCAATTACCTGGGCCAGAACTACGGAAAAATCGTCCGGATCACCGAAAACTCTATCCAACTGCGTGAAATCATCCAGGACGTAACGGGAGAGTGGATTGAGCGCGACACCGAGCTGGTGTTGCAGGAGACACAAAAATGATGCAAAACAATCAGGGAATTCTGGCGCAGGGCTTCTTGGCGCAGTGCCGGCTGGCGGTGGTTTCGACGGCGCTGCTGCTGTCGTCCACGGCATTTGCCCAAGGTGCGATCCAGTCGGTGGCGGGCTCGTTGCAAGATGGCAGCGAGGTGTTGCGTATCGAGCTGTCGCAGCCCCTGGCGAATCCGCCGACGGGTTTTGCCATCCAGTCTCCGGCGCGCATCGCGCTGGATTTCCGAACACGCAAAACGCGACCGGCCAGTCGCTGGTCGAGCTCAATCAGGGCAATCTCAAATCGGTGAACGTGGTGGAAGCCGGAGGGCGATCGCGCGTGGTGCTCAATCTCAAGGCCGCCACTTCCTACAAGACGGACATCCAGGGCAACAGCCTGTTCATCATTCTGGCGCCCGTGGCATCGGCGGCGACAGCAAAGATCGCGCCTGAACCGCGCGCGCTGGCCGGTCGCACGGCTGCGTCCAGCGATTTGCAGCCGATACAGGATGTGGACTTTCGCCGCGGACCGGATAATTCCGGTCGTATCGTGGTCGGTCTGGCCAACAACCAGGTGGCTGTCGATCTGCGCCCCGAAGGCAAGGCGCTGGTGGTGGATTTCCTGCGCACCTCGCTGCCTGAAGGCCTGCGCCGCAAGCTGGACGTGACCGACTTTGGCACGCCCGTGCAGCAGATCACCACCTCCGCAACTGGCGAGCGCGTGCGCATGCGCATCGAAGCCACCGGCGAATGGGAGCACAGCGCCTACCAAAGCGACAACCAGTTCGTCATCGACGTGCGCCCGAAAAAGATCGACGTCAACAAGCTGAGCCAGGGCCCTGGCTATAGCGGTGAAAAGCTGTCCCTGAACTTCCAGAGCATAGAAGTGCGTTCGCTGCTGCAGGTCATCGCGGATTTCACCAACTTCAACATCGTCACTTCCGATACGGTCACAGGCTCGCTGACGCTGCGCCTGAAAGACGTGCCCTGGGACCAGGCGCTGCAAATCATCATGGATGCCAAGGGACTGGGCATGCGCAAGTCCGGCTCGGTGCTGTGGATTGCGCCCAAGGATGAAATCGATGCACGCACCAAGAAGGACTTCGAAGCAGCGCGGGCCATAGAGCAGCTCGAACCGCTGAGAACCCAGGGCTTCCAGCTCAACTACGCCAAGGCGTCCGACATGATCTTGCAGATCGCCAGCAGGTCGGGTGGCGCGGGTGCCTCGACTACGCGCTTTCTGACGGATCGGGGCTCGGCGATTGCCGAACCACGCACCAACCAGCTGTTCGTGACCGATACGGCGACCAAGCTGGAAGAGGTCAAGAACCTGCTGGCCAAGCTGGACATTCCGGTGCGCCAGGTGCAGATCGAAGCGCGCATTGTCGAAGCCCGGGATAACTTCGGACGCTCCCTGGGTGTGAAGCTCGGCGGCGGCGATCTGCGGGCGCAACGCGGCGGCCAGGGCGGCTACTCGATCGGTGACGGCAACCGCGTCGGCTTTGGCACCAATTACGGCAATGCCACGGCCACGGGCGGCAATGGCGGCACGGTCGATACCTCAGGCACGTTTGTGAACCTGCCGGCATCGGTGGCGGGCGTCAACTCCGTCGGCTCTTTTGCCTTGTCTATCTTCAACTCGGCCGCCAATCGTTTCCTGACGCTGGAGCTGTCGGCGATGGAGGCGGATGGCAACGGCAAGATCGTTTCCAGCCCCCGCCTGATCACGGCCGACCAGACCAAGGCGCTGATCGAGCAGGGCACGGAGTATCCGTATTCCGTCACTGCTCCGAACGGTGCCACCACCATTGCTTTCAAGAAGGCCGTGCTCAAGCTGGAAGTGACGCCGCAGATCACGCCCGAAGGCAACATCATTCTGGACCTGGACGTCAACAAGGACAGCCGTGGTGAAACCACCAGCCAGGGCGTGGCTATCGACACCAAGCACATCAAGACGCAGGTGCTGGTCGAGAACGGCGGTACGGTGGTCATTGGTGGCATCTTCGAGATGGAAGAAACCAACCAGGAAAACAAGATCCCGTTCCTGGGTGATGTGCCGATCATGGGCAACCTGTTCAAGAATCGCACGCGTGCGACGACCAAGCGGGAAATGCTGGTTTTCATCACGCCCAAGGTGCTGATGCAGAACAAAGAAGCACGCTGATTTTTTTCATAGCGAGACAAGCATGAGTATTCATAAGTATTGGTTGACGGCCGTTCTGGCCCTGGGCCTGGTGGCCTGCGGCGGCGGCGGTGGGAGTGCAGGAACGTCGGGCGGCGGTACCGGAGGTACGGGCGGCACAGGAGGCACCGGTGGTACGGGCGGCGGCACGACCCAACCGGTCTACCAGATGACGTTGCAGCTGCAGAATGCTGCGGGTGCGGATATCACCAGCAACTCGTTCGCCGCATCGGACACTGTGAAGCTGCTGGCCACGTTCAAGACGGCGGCTGGTGCGCCGGCAGCGAATGAAGTGGTCACCTTTGCGGAAGCGGGCAGCGGCCTGCTCCAGTTCATGCCAACCTCGGCCACGGCGTTGACCAATGCCAGCGGCCAGGCCGTGGTGGATGCCAAGGCCAAGGATGTCGCTTCGCTGGGCGCGACCACGGTGACGGCTTCGGCCACCGTGGCCGGAACGGTCTATAGCGTGTCCCGCAATCTGTCGGTTACGGCGGGTGTGGGTGCTGACCCGCAGACGCTGGCAAAAGCGGTCAATTTCCTCTCGGCGGTGCCCGCTGACAAATCCATCGTGATCGCTGGGTCCGGTGGTAACGGCCGCTCCGAAACCGCGATCTTGTCATTCATGGTGGTCGATGGCACGGGTACCGCCGTGCCTGGCGTGCGTGTGACATTCGAGACGCTTCCGGTGGGGGTGGTGGCTTTCAACAGCCCCACAGGCATGACCGATGCCAGCGGTGTGGTCTCCGCTGCCGTCCGGTCCCTTTCCTTGCCGAAGACGGTGGTGGTCAGGGCCACTGTGGACGGCACGGCGATAGCGGCGTCATCCGATCTGCTGACCGTGACCACGGGCCCCGCTGTTGCGGGGCGATTTAGCTTGGCGGCAAGTAAATTCGTGCTCAACAGCGATATCAATCTGGACGCGTCGAGCATCACGGTGGCTGTGGGGGATGTCAGTGGCAATCCTGTCGCCGATGGCTTTGCAGTTGTGGCCACGGCCACTCGCGGCCTCATCGGCACCTCCAGCCGGGGTGGCTGCACGACCGTCGATGGTGTTTGCACCCTTGCCTATCGCTTGCAAAGTCAGAACATGGGCTTGGGCGAGCCTATCATCATCACGGTGAGTGGGGCATCCACTGCGGGAGCTCTGTCCGATTCGATCTCGCTCTATGCCACCAGTGTGAAATTTGTCAATTTATACGCCAAGGCCGACGGCGCAGTGGTGACTCCTGATTTTCCGGCGGTGACTTTTAGTCCAACCACCTGCAAGTTCGTTTGGCACGGACTCTTGGGGACTGCTGCCAATGGAAAGGCTGCGCCAGCAGGCACGACGTTGGAAGTGGAATCCTCCAGTGACAAGGTCAGCGCATCCGTGAGCAGTGGCTCGCCCGTGCTCGACAGCCGCGATGGTAGCCCCACCGAAGTGGACCTGACGTTAGCGCTGAGCAATGCCACTGTGGCAGGCGAGGCGGACCTGCTGTTCACCTTGAAAGCCAGCGATTCCGTTCGGAGATTTACGTCCAAGTTGACGTACGCTGCCTGCACGCCGGCTCCCTGAGCCCGGATGACCCTGTCTGGAAGTTGTCACCCTCCACTTGCGCTAAGCTCGGCGGCGGCGACTTCCACGGACTCCCTCCAAATCCGCCCACGGGCGGATTTTTTCATCCCATGTATACATTGATCGGCCTTCCCGGCAGCGGAAAAACCACCATCGGCAAGCAGCTCGCCCAACTCTGGGGTCTGGCCTTTGTCGATAGTGACCAGGTGATAGAGCAGCGCCTGGGCTGCAGCATTGCGGCCTATTTCGCCAGCCACGGCGAGGCGGCGTTCCGGGATCTGGAGCAGCAGGTCATCGACGAGATCACGGCGTCGGGCCAGTCGCTGCTGCTGTCCACGGGCGGGGGCGTGGTGCTGCGTGAGGCCAATCGCCGCCATCTGCACTCCCGCTCCACGGTGTTTTACCTGCAGGCGGCGCCCGAGGACATCGCGCGGCGCCTGCGCAATGACACGACCCGGCCGCTGCTTCAAGGCCAGGACCCGGGCCTGCGGCTGCGCGAGCTGCACCACCAGCGCCATGCGCTCTACCAGGCCACGGCCCATTACACGATCAAGACGGCCCGCCTGTCCGTCACCCAGGTGGTGCGCAAGCTGGCCATGCAGGCCGAGCTCGGGGAGTACAGCTTGCCCGATGCGGATGCAGGCCACAGATAGGCAAAAGGGCTGTGCGCCATGGCGCGTTGCGGCTACGATGGAGCACTTGGCGAGGCCCGGTACCGAAAAACCGCGGCCTTGACCGCAGCACCCGCGCAAGCGGTGCCTTTTCCCTGAAAGAACGGACGGAACACAATGGATCTGCGCGCAATGGCAGCTTGCCAGCACCAGGTGGATATTGATTTGGGCGAGCGCTCCTACCCGATTGTCATCGGCAGCGGCCTGCTGTCCGACCCTGCGGTCTATGCCGGCCTGCCGCGCGCGCGCACCGCACTGATTGTGACCAATGAGACGGTCGCGCCCCTGTATGCGGCCCAGCTCCAGGCCGCGCTGGCACCCCATTACCCGCAGGTCCATGTCGTGACCCTGCCCGATGGCGAAGCGCACAAGAACTGGCAGACGCTGAATCTGATCTTCGACGCCTTGCTGGGCCACGGCTGCGACCGCAAGACGGTGCTGTTCGCACTGGGCGGCGGCGTGGTGGGCGACATGACGGGCTTTGCCGCCGCCTGCTACATGCGCGGCGTGCCGGTTGTGCAGGTGCCGACCACGCTGCGGTCTCAGGTGGACTCCTCGGTGGGCGGCAAGACGGCCATCACTCCCCCGCGGGGCAAGAACCTGATTGGCGCGTTCGACCAGCCGCAACTGGTGGTCTGCGATCTCGACACG
>JAMNYN010000019.1 GCA_023622805.1 Pseudomonadota bacterium
AATGCGCCGCAACGCGCCGCTATGCACCATGCGCTGCAATGTCTTATCGACCGCGTCGCGGTTTCCCAGGCAGGCGAAATCGTTGGGGACCCAAACATTGTTGGGTCCACCCGATTGAACGATGGCGGTGACTTGCGATTTGAGATCTGACATGGTGTCCGATATTTATACACATTTTTCGGACATGATGCAACCTATTATGTCCGAAATTTGTAGTATTTTTTCGGACAAAAATGGCGAGTGGATTCAACTGGTCGTCGCTACTCCGAGCGGCTGGCCGAGGCCGGAATTGGGCCCTCGGTGGGCAGTCGCGGTGACAGCTACGACAACGCCTTGGCTGAGACCGTCAACGGCTTGTACAAGGCCGAGTTGATCTATCGCCGGACACCGTGGAAAACCAAGGAATCCCTGGAATTGGCCACGCTCGAATGGGTGTCCTGGCTTAACCATCACAGACTACTGGAGCCCATCGGGTACATTCCGCCGGCAGAAGCTGAGGCAAACTACTACTGGCAACTCGCCAGTCAGGCCACCGAGGTGGCCTGACTTAAACCAACCGGCCTCCACGAAACCCGGTGCGGTTCATCTTGGCGGCGAAGGGTGCCGGATTCCTCAGGGCTTGCTCTCAGCCACACATCACAAATACAACCTGTTCGTTGCCGCGCACCAGCATGGCATCAAGGCGTGACTAGGCATCGGCCGATGCTTTATGGCCACCAGTACCTTTTCGGTCAATTTTGGTCAACCCCTCTGGAGGGCGGCAGCAGGACTGAGCTCGCTGTGTCAGCTATTTCGACATCCATGCGGTTGTGGTGCAGGTAGTGCAAGCGGCAAGCTCAGGCTTGAAAAAGCCGTTACGTTGTCGCTAGAATTGTCTATAAGCCATTGTTTTATAACGTTTTGTCTAAAAAAACTTAGAATAGCTGTAAGGTGCTACAAATCGCATGAATTTTAGCTTGAGAAAACGAAAAAACTTATGATCCATGACGCATGAATTCATGCGTAAGCTATTGTTTTAAAAATGATTTTTCTAAAAAATTAAGAGATCTTGCTCTAGAAGAACAAACATGGAACTCCAAGCTGTCACCGACACTGCCGCCAAACAAGCCATTGATGCAATCCGTGCATTCAAGGAATCGGTGCGTGTGCAAAGGCAGCTGAAGGAGCTGGGCGGTTCCATGTTCTGGAAGCCTGTGGGTAGCTATGAGTACCTGGCCCAGCGTTCTGGACGGCAGATCCACCATCTGGGTGCGCGGTCGCCTGAGACCGAACTGCAATACGAGAAATTTCAGCAAGAACGTGAGCGTTTGCGAGCCCGCGAGAAATCGCTGCAGGCGCGCATCAAGCTGCACGAGCGCATGAACAATGCCGTGCACGCGGGCGCTGCACCCACTCCCGTGATCAAAATGCTGGATGCGCTGGAAGATGTGGGCGCGGGGGCGGACAGCCTAGTGCTGGGCTCCGCCGCGCTATTGGCGTACTGGCAGGCCAGCGGCCTGCAGCAGCCTGCACATGCCACGAGTTCCAACGAGCTGGGCTACTGGGTGCTGCTTCGTGGAAAGCTCACTGCGCAAGCCAAGCGCAAGCTGCAGCGCAGCAAGAATTTTCATGTCAGCGAAGTCAAGGTCAAGGACAACAGCTTTTTGAAGTTTTTGTCATCGTCAACAACGGATGTTGCCCCCCCGAAGGGGCAGGCAGTCGAGCGGCCATCACCGGGCGTATGGCAAGACGCCTTGATGCCAATGCTTGCCCAGATCAAGGGCTCGCCTGCGTTCGAGCAGGTCGTGATTGGCAAGACCGGAAAAATGGGCCTGATGCGCACAGTGGACCCGAAAGTGTTCCTGGACTGGTGCCACACCCCGGTGGGGGCGACTCTGGGCATTGAACCGCAATCCGGGGAAATGGTGCAGCAGCTCGTGTCTGAACGCCGTATTCACTCCAAGATCCAGGTCGAGGATCGATTTGAATTGAAGGCCTGAGGCCTTCGTTGAAGCAAAGAAAGAGGGCGGAGTGGATGCCTGCACAGGCCATTGATGCTGACCAGTTCATGCAATGCCCATTAGCAGACGCTGCACGGTGACTCCCAAACCCGCCGAAATCTCCGTAGCGTGATGGCCGAAATCCTGGTCGTCAAGAACGGGGCGCGCCGGCCTGGTGCACGGTCGGTGGCCAAAGGAAGCCGCCCAGCCGTTGCAGGCAGCAAGTCTTGCATCCTAGAACCCGTGTCCGCCAAAGGTTTGGCAATGGGCCGGCGCCCTTGAGCCATAGGTATTGATAAGTGAGACTTATAAGTGCATGCGCTCGGGCGCCCTTCACAACAGGCAATCGGAGGACTACATTCGTTTCTTGGGCAAGAACCTTCAGCCCAAAGTAGGACTGGAGAAGAAATGCCGCACGTAATCGTCAAGCTCTGGCCCGGTACATCAGAAGCTGCGAAAGAGCAACTTGCCGCAAAAATTGTGAGCGCCGTCACGGCCGCTACCGGCTCCAGCAAGGATTCGGTTTCGGTGGCGATCGACGAGGTCTTACCGCAGGACTGGATGGCGCAGGTCTACCACCCGGAGATCGCACCCAGGATGACTGCCCTCTACAAGAAGCCCGGCTACAAGCCGTTCTGATCCCCTGGCACCCGGTATTCCCACAGTGGGATGGGGCGCCCCGGGACCCCAAGATTGAACCCTAGGAAACACCATGCTTCTCAAACGCGCCGGCTCTCAGCCTTCCCAAAAAGGTCCTGAAGCGTTTTTCACGGGGACTGTCCGCATAGATCCCTTGAACGTGGCGCCAGCGCCCTCGCGCGTGTCTTGCGCGGCGGTCACTTTCGAGCCGGGTGCACGCACCGCCTGGCACAGCCACCCTCTGGGGCAGACGCTGCTGGTGACGGCAGGCTGTGGCTGGACGCAGTGCGAAGGCGAAGCCGTCGTGGAGATCCGCGCCGGCGACGTGATCTGGTGCCCACCGGGCCACAAGCACTGGCATGGCGCGACGTCGACAACGGCGATGACGCATATTGCCATTCAGGAAGCGCTCGACGGTGTCAACGTCGTGTGGCTGGACAAGGTGAGCGACGAGCAGTATCTGTCAGGTCTGGGCGCACAGCAGGGTGACCCGCATGCGCACAAGAACCCATAAACACCAACCATTGAATCCCATGACCACCACCCACGCCTACGCCGCCCAGTCTGCCACCACCCCGCTGGCACCGTTCACCTTCGAACGCCGCACGCCCACGCAGCGCGATGTGGCCATCGACATCCTGCACTGCGGTGTCTGCCACTCCGACCTGCACACCGCCCGGAGCGAATGGGGCCCGGCGACTTACCCCTGCGTTCCTGGCCACGAAATCGTGGGGCGCGTGAGCGCCATCGGGGACGGCGTTTCCAAGTTCAAAGTCGGTGACATCGTTGGCGTCGGCTGCATGGTCGACAGCTGCCAGCATTGCCGGCCCTGTGCCGACGGCCTGGAGCAGTACTGCGAGAATGGTTTCACCGGAACCTATGACAGCCCGGAACAGGAATCCCGCGCGAATACGCTGGGAGGCTACTCCGACCATATCGTGGTGCACGAGAAGTTCGTTTTGCGCGTATCCCATGCCGAGGCTGATCTGGCCGCCGTCGCTCCGCTGCTGTGCGCGGGCATCACTACCTACTCTCCGCTGCGCCAATGGAAGGTCGGCCCCGGCCAGAAGGTGGGCATCGTCGGTCTCGGCGGACTGGGCCACATGGGCGTGAAGATCGCGGCCGCGATGGGCGCGCACGTGGTGCTGTTCACCACTTCGCCAGGAAAAACCGAGGACGCTCTGCGCCTGGGCGCCAAGGAAGTCGTGGTGTCTAAGGATCCCGCGCAGATGGCGGCGCACGCCAACAGCTTTGACTTCATCCTGAACACCGTCGCGGCCTCCCACAACCTCGATCCCTTCCTCGCCTTGCTCAAGCTGGACGGCACCATGACGCTGGTGGGTGCACCGGCCACAGCCCACCCGAGCCCGACGGTCTTCAGCCTCATCATGAAGCGCCGTCGCCTCGCCGGATCGTTGATTGGCGGCATCGCCGAAACGCAGGAAATGCTCGACTTCTGCGCGGAGCACGGCATCGTCTCGGACATCGAGGCGATTCCCATGTCCCAGATCAATGCGGCCTATGAGCGCATGCTCAAGAGTGATGTGAAATATCGCTTTGTAGTGGATATGTCGACGATCGCCCAAGCCGGATAAGTCCGACCAGTTCGCCCTGGAGACCTCCAGGGGCATGCGCTGTCAGGCACTAACGCGTTGTGCCTGCAGCGTCTGCACGCCAGCGCAGGGCCTCGATCACGAGTGCCGGAGCCAGCGGGCAGCGATTCGCGCTGTATAGGTGGCCGCCCATCCTTCAGGTCGACCGGCCCTAGCGCTGCTTTTGCTCCTCCGGGCGTGTGAAGCGCAATGCACTGACCACCAAGGAAAATGCAGGCGAGGGCTGGCGGCGACTCGGGTAGTACAGGTAGTAGCCTGGAAACGCAGGGCACCAGTCCTCCAGAACGCGCACCAGTCGGCCTTGCTGAAAATACGGTGCGAACTCCTCCTCGGGCAGATGCGCCATGCCCAGTCCCGCCAATGCCGCGTCCACGATGTGGGGTGAGGTGTTGAGGGTGATTTGCCCATCGACCCGCACGTTGAGCGGCTGGCTGCGGCGCTCGAAGTCCCAGGTGTACAGGCCGCCCGCAGTCTGCATGCGCTGGTTGATGCAGTTGTGTTGCAGCAGGTCACGCGGGTTCTTGGGGATTGGGTGCGTCTCGAAGTACGCCGGCGAGGCGGCTACCGCCATGCGCAAGGGGGGGCCGATAGGCACGGCGATCATGTCCTTGTCGATGGTATCGCCCATGCGGATACCTGCATCAAAGCGGTCGGCCACGATGTCCCTGAATCCGTAGTTGATGTCGAACTCGACGTGGATGTCGGGATAGTCTTGCAGCAAGGGCGTGAGCCTGGGCAGCAGCATGGTGCGCAAGACATGGTCGCCACAGGTGATGCGCACCGTGCCGGCGGGCTTGTCGCGCATATCCGTCAATTCATCCAGCTCGGCTTCGATTTCATCGAAGCGATGACCAATGGCTTGCAACAGTCGCTCTCCGGCAGTCGTGGGCGACACGCTGCGCGTGGTGCGCGTCAGCAGCCGGATCTTCAGCCGTGTCTCCAGGCCGCTGATGGCCTGGCTGAGCGCGGATTGACTCACACCCAACAAGGACGCGGCGCGCGTGAAGCTGCCTTCCCGAGCTACCGTGACGAAGGACCGAAGGTCGTTGAAGTTGTGTCGGGCCATGCTGCAGTGTCCCATGGATGATTAATTAGCAGTGCTTATATGCCTTTTAAGAATTCATTAGCTAGTAATCTCGGAGGGGGGCGCGAGAAAATCCATGATGTCAAGGCTGCAGCCTGTGACCCTTGCAGCAACCCATTGGTGAAGCGCTGACGCCACTTCACCCGAGAACTCCATGACATCCCAGATCAACGACGCGCCTGCAGACACGCTTTCCACCCGTCCCGCTGCAAAGGTGCAGTCCGCTCATTGGAGCGGCGTATTTGCGATGACGCTGTGCGTGTTCGCGCTGATCGCCTCGGAGTTCATGCCCGTCAGCCTGTTAACACCGATCGCCAGCGATCTACACATCACCGAAGGGATGGCCGGGCAAGGCATTGCGATATCCGGCGCCTTCGCGGTACTGACCAGCCTATCGATCTCCGCACTGGCCGGCAGCATGAATCGCAAGACACTGCTGCTGGGCCTGACGGCACTGATGGCTGTGTCCGGAATCGTGGTTGCGATGGCGCCGAACTACCTGATTTACATGGCCGGCCGCGCACTCCTGGGCGTGGTGATCGGCGGCTTCTGGTCGATGTCGGCGGCTACGGCAATGCGACTGGTACCGGCCTCTCAGGTACCGCGTGCCTTGGCAATCTTCAACGGTGGCAACGCGCTGGCGACTGTGATTGCTGCGCCACTGGGCAGCTACCTCGGCGCGGTCACGGGTTGGCGCGGGGCCTTCTTCTGCCTGGTGCCCGTGGCGGCAGTCGCCCTGGCTTGGCAATGGTTCAGCCTGCCGGCTATGCAGCCCGAGGCCCGCACGGGCGGCTCGGGCAATGTATTCAAGCTGCTAAAGAGCCGGTCCGTCGCCCTGGGCATGGCCGCATGCGGCGCCTTCTTCATGGGGCAGTTCGCCCTGTTCACGTATGTGCGACCGTTCCTCGAAACGGTGACGCACGTTGACGTGTCCACGCTGTCGCTCATCTTGCTCGTTATGGGCGTGGCGGGCTTCATCGGCACCACCGTCATCGGCAGCTTGCTGAAGCGGGGTCTGTACCGGATCTTGATCGTCATTCCTATCCTGATGGCGGTGATCGCCTTGACGTTGATTCCTTTTGGCGCCGGGGTTGCTGCCGTTGCCGTGCTGCTGGGCCTCTGGGGGCTGATGGCGACTGCTGCCCCGGTGGGCTGGTGGAGCTGGATCGCCCAAGCCATGCCTAGGAACGCTGAGGCTGGTGGTGGCCTGATGGTGGCGGTGATTCAGTTGGCCATTGCCTTGGGTTCGACCGTGGGCGGCCTGCTGTTCGATGCAGGCGGCTATCGCAGCACCTTTCTGATGAGTGCGGCTGTGCTGCTGTTCGCGGCCTTGCTCACTTTCCTGACCTCACGTTCGCCAGCACGGCAAGCGGCCTAAGCCGCGCTTCTGACCTGGAGAACCCCATGATCTAGGCTTGCAGACGGCATTGAGCCGACTGCAAGCCGCGCTATCCCTCCCCGCCCAAATCAGGCGCCCTTGACTCCAGGCCGTAAGCGGCCTACTGGCTTGGACGGGGCTTCTCGCGCATCTTGGTGAATCGCCTGGGAGTACGACTGCGTCGTGAAGTTTGCGTGGGAGTTGGCCGCTGCCCGACGGCTGTCCTCTGGGAGCCAAGCTTCGCAAACTCTCAAAGAGAAATGACACGTGCCGCGCAGCCCAGGCACAGGCCCTGCGACGTCTCATCGGTCCTCACGTTGCTCTTCCCCTTTGATTCATATTTATGTTTCCTGTGCCTCCAGTGCAGCAGCTGAGCGTTTGATACAAATCCTCATTTGCACGGAAAAATATACAAATAGACCGCATAAAAGCATTTATATTTGCTAGAATTTCGTGCAAATGAGTCATTGCACCCTCCAATTACATGCGCACGGCGCTTGGCATGATGTGGCCAGCGTACGTCTGCATGGCGCCGATAACGAAGGCTGGAAGGCCAAGTCCTATGCGGGCTACGCGGTGGAGTGGGCGTTCGAGCACATCGGGAAAAATGACGCGCATGCGCTGTGCGCACGCTGGCCCGTGGGCCTGGAGCCGCTGCAGCTGCCGCATTGGCCGGTGTTCCTCATCGATCTGCTGCCCCAGGGTTTTGGCCGCCAGGAATTGTTGCGGCGCATCGGACAGTCGCCCATGGCGGGCGAGGTCGCCGATTGGCCTTTGCTGCTGGCCGGATCAGGCAATCCCATCGGCAACCTGCGCGTCAAGGAGGCCGCCACATGGCTCGCTGCCCACGCCGGCGGCTATCGCGGTTTTACCGATGACGAGGTCGCGCAGCGTGGCGACGAGTTTTCTGAATATCTGGCTGCATATGGCCTGTTCGTTGCGGGCTCCTCGGGGGTGCAAGGCGAATGGCCCAAAGTGTTGCTGACGCGCGCGCATGATGGCTTGCTGTATCTGGACCACACGCTGGCGGATGAACAGGCAAGCGTGCATTACATCGTTAAGTTTGGCCGCGGCACCGATGCCAGGATGGCAAGTATCTTGCGCCACGAGGCGGTCTACATGCAATTGGCGCAAGAGTTGGGCCTGCGCGTGCATGCGCCGCTGGTGCTGCGCGAGCGCGCGCTGTTCATTGAACGTTTCGATCGGCGGGTGCAGGGGGGCACCGTCGTGCGCCTGGCCCAGGAGAGCATTGCTACGCTCACCGGCATGCCGGGCTTCGAGGCCGTGCCTTCGCATGACCAGGTCTGCGAGAGCTTGCTGCGGTATTGCTCAGCCCCGCAGCAGGAAGTGCTCGAGTACCTGCGACGCGATGTGGCCAATCTTGCGCTGGGCAACAAGGACAACCACGCCCGCAACACGGCGCTGCAACGGGATTTCTCCGGCCGCATAGCATTGACGCCGCTGTTCGACTTCGCGCCCATGTACTTGCATCCCGACGGTATAGCGCGGCGGATTCGCTGGGACGGCAATGATGGCGGGCAGCCCGACTGGTCACGTGTACTGGACGCCGTCTGCGAAAGTGCCGCCCGCGTGCGGCGCGAGCGCCGCAAGAAAGGGCCGGAGCTGCTGCAGCGCGCGGCACTGGTGGAAGGCCTGCGGGCGATGGTGCCCGCGCTGCAACGCATCGCCGCCGAAGGCGAGGCAATGGGCATGGAAGCGGATGTGTTGAAGCACCTGCGCCCCAGCCTCCTGGCGCGCGCGCAAGAACTGAAGGCCTTGGCCTGAGCCGTATGGACAAGCGTTTCAATCCCCTCACGATTGTGGAGCAGCTGGAGTTGCGCCAGCAGGCCGTGGACGATGTGCTGTCCCACCCCGAGTGGTCGTTGCCCGAGGCAGTGCGCCATTTGAGGAAAACGATGCGGCTGACCACGGCCGAGATGGCCAAGCTGTCCGGCGTGGCCTACCGCACGCTGCAGGATATCGAGCAGGAACGCTGCGAAGGCAGCGTGGCGACGATGAATCGCATTTTCGGGATGGTGGGCCTCAAGCTTGGCGTGACGCGGATTGCGCGTGAAACGTGAGGCGAGCTGATTCATCGACGCCTGCAGTGCAGGCTTGAAGAAGGCCATGCTGTAGACCAGCGTGTTGTGCGGGTTGTGGGCGCGCAGTTCCTTGCCGTCCTTCATGACGTTGACGCCGCGCCGCGGCGCACCAGGTCTGGTTGAAAGCTTCAGTGTTAAAATTATTAAATTACCTATTCAAAATTCAATTCATAAGCTATGCAATCTGCGCAGAACACGCATGCCGTTCAGGTCAGGGCTCTGCTCAGAGGCGGTGCATGCACAAGCAAAATCATTGGTGACTCCCTGGAGATCAGCCAGCCTACCGTGTCGCGTGTGTTGCGCGGCATGGGGATGGAAGTCATAAAAACTTCTATTCATGGCGCTATTCAGTATCTGTTGCGCGATGCGCGTCGTGCCGCCTTGGGTGCGTCTGTTTCACGTGTCACCCTCCAAGGCAGGTTGCAGCGGCTGGGCGAGCTGGTGCCGGTTTGGCCCGAGGGCTTCGTGCTCAAAGCGGATGACGGCGACGACAGCTACAGCGACGGCCTGCCATGGTGGCTCTTTGACATGCGCCCGCAAGGCTATCTGGGCCGTGCTTATGCACGCCATCACGCCAAGCGTCTGTCGCTGCCGGAGCGTCTGAGCGACTGGTCGGACACCCATGTGATTCAGGCTTTGCAGCAACATGGCGACGACCTGGCTGGGAATCTGCTCATCGGTGAGCAGGCTGAGCAGCGCTTCATCAATGCGCCGCAGCCGCAGCCCATCTCCCTGACCCACAAGGCGCAGGCATACGCCGGCCTGGCCAGCGCGGCGCAGGCCGGTGAACTGCCGGGTTCCTCTGCGGGAGGTGAGCAGCCCAAGTTCACCACCTACGTGGAGACCGAGCAGGGCAGCGCCCATGTGATCGTGAAGTTCAGCGCAGTCCAAGACAATGTCGTCAGTGAGCGTTGGCGCGACCTGCTCCTGGCGGAACACATTGCGCTGGAGGTGCTGGCGCAAAGCGGTGTTCCCGCTGCCAGCAGCCGCCTCGTGGACCACGCAGGCCAGCGTTTTCTGGAAGTGGAGCGCTTCGACCGTGCGGGTCCGATGGGAAGGACGGCCCTGCTATCGCTGGCCGCGCTCGATGCCGAGTTTGTTGGCAATGGTGGGCGCTGGTACGAAGTGAGCCAGGCGTTGGTACAGCAGCAATGCGTGGTTCCAGCGGCCAGCCAGGGCGCGGCGCTGTTATGGGCCTTTGGCACGTTGATGGGCAACACCGATATGCACAACGGCAACCTGTCGTTCACTTCGGATCAGGGACGTCCTTATCAACTGGCACCCGCCTATGACATGACGCCCATGGCATTTGCTCCCAGCACCGGCGGCGGGATGGGCCATGAGATACCTGAACCCCGTATCACCACCGCCATCCCCGGCGAGCTGTGGCGTGCCGCGTTGGAGATGGCTCAGCGCTATGCGCAGCGCATTCAGGCCGATTCCCGCTTCAGTGCGCGGTTCGCACCTTGCATTCAGGCGACCATGGTGCATTTGGCGCAGGCCCAGACACGGATTGACCGCTTGGCCTGAGGTGGCCGTCCGGAGTGGATTCCCGGTAAGGGCTGCGCCATGGGGCATTGCGATTGATGAATGGCACCTATAAGTGCATGCGCCAGGCCTCACTTCTCAACCGGCCATCGGAGGATTACATTCGTTGGGTGGACCGGCTCCTTCGGCCCATTGGAGAATCGGAGA
>JAMNYN010000735.1 GCA_023622805.1 Pseudomonadota bacterium
ATGGGCATTGACACCGAGGCAGTGCTGCAGGCGGCAGGCAGCAAGTGGAACTTCCTGCCATTTCGCCCCGGCCTGGTCGGCGGCCACTGCATTGGAGTGGACCCGTATTACCTGACCCACAAAGCCCAGTCCATGGGTTACCACCCTGAAATCATCCTGGCAGGCCGCCGGCTGAACGACAACATGGGCGCCTACGTCGTCGCCCAATTGGTCAAGGCCATGACCAAACGCCGCGTGCATGTCGATGGTTCCCGCATTCTGGTGATGGGTCTGACTTTCAAGGAAAACTGCCCCGACCTGCGCAACACCCGCGTGGTTGATATCGTGGCCGAGCTGCAAGATTACAACTGCCAGGTCGATGTATACGACCCCTGGGCCGCCGCCGAGGAAGCTCAGCATGAATACGGTATCACCCCTGTCGCGCAGCCTGAGCCCGGCACCTACGACGGCATCATCCTGGCCGTTGCCCACCAGCAGTTCAAAGCCATGGGTGCGGCAGCCATCCGCGCGCTGGGTAAGTCCAACCATGTGCTGTACGACCTGAAATACCTGCTGCCTGCTGCAGACAGTGACTTACGCCTGTAAACCCGGCCTTATTGGACGAAAACCCAGCTTTGTGCATACCTCGTTTGCACAAAGCACTATCGATCAAGAAGCAAAATGACCACCTACGAACAACTGCAAGCCCACCTGCCCACCGAACCACGCACCTGGCTCATCACCGGTGTCGCCGGCTTCATTGGCAGCAACCTGCTCGAAACATTGCTCAAGCTGGGCCAGCGCGTCGTTGGCCTCGACAATTTTGCTACCGGCCACCAGCGCAACCTTGACGAAGTGCAAACCCTGGTCACCTCCGCGCAATGGGCGAATTTCAGCTTCATTCACGGTGACATTCGTGAACTGGCCGACTGCCAGAAAGCCTGCGTTGGCGCGGACTACGTGCTGCACCAGGCCGCGCTGGGCAGCGTGCCCCGCAGCCTCGAAGACCCTATCACCACCAACAGCGCCAATATCACCGGCTTTCTGAACATGCTGGTTGCCGCTCGCGATGCAAAAGTCAAAAGCTTCACCTACGCCGCCAGCAGCAGCACCTATGGCGACCACCCCGGCCTGCCCAAGGTCGAAGATGCCATCGGCAAGCCGCTCAGCCCCTACGCCGTGACCAAATACGTCAACGAGTTGTACGCCGACGTGTTTGCCCGTTGCTATGGCTTCAACACCGTCGGGCTGCGCTACTTCAACGTGTTCGGCCCCCGGCAAGACCCCGATGGCGCCTATGCCGCCGTCATCCCCAAATGGATTGCAAGCCTGATCCAGGGCGAACCCATTTACATCAATGGCGACGGCGAAACCAGCCGCGACTTCTGCTTCATTGCCAACGTGGTGCAAGCCAACCTGCTGGCGGCTACCACGCAAAACCCCGATTCCGTCAATCAGGTCTACAACGTGGCTGTGGGTGATCGCACCACGCTCAACGAGCTGTATGCCCAGTTGCATAGCAACCTGCTACCAGGCTGCCCTCACCTGCAAGGCACCCAGCCCATCTACCGCGACTTTCGCGCCGGCGACGTGCGCCACAGCCTGGCGGACATCAGCAAGGCGCAGCGCCTGCTGGGCTATGCGCCAACGCAGCGCATTGGCGAGGGTCTGGCTTTGGCCATGCCGTGGTACATCGGGAAAAAATAAACTATGCCAAAGCGCCCCCAGCCCCCGATGGATTCGGTTGGCGCTGGTGCGCCGCGCCTTCAACCAGCCGAAGTGCGTCACCTCCTCGAGGCTACTCGCCAGCGGGCGGGCCGTGCAGTCAGTGACGAATTCACCCAGCCTTACAGGCGTATCAGGGGCCGCATAAACGCCGAACTACTGCAGAGACAAGGGGGCGGATATGGCAGAGCTGACCGCGGAATTGGGCACGGAGTGAGAAGAGCCCCGGCTTCCATACTGCATGCTAGCTTTCTAAGTGTTTCGGACGCCGAGATTTTGAAAAAACCGTATTCCCAATTAAGTTGCCCGCATTTTCGGCTTGTCCCGCAATCGGTGATGGTCATCAAATCAGCACAACCTCCCTGCCCTGATGGCAAAACGCAGCACTGAGTCGGTATGCCCCGCATCATTGAAAAAATCCGCCGCCACCTGACCAACCCCCAATCTCAACACC
>JAMNYN010000737.1 GCA_023622805.1 Pseudomonadota bacterium
ATGGGCTGGCCAATGGCGGCAACGGCGGCCTGGCGAGCAATTACACGGTCACAGCGACCCAGCATGACGCCAGCATTGCCCGCAAGGCATTGAACGTGACGGGCACGACGGTGGCGGGCAAGACCTACGACGGCGACACCACGGCCAAGGCCTATGCCGGCCAACTCCAAGGTCTGGTGGGGGAGGAGCGGTTTGACGTCAGCGTCTTCAGCAGCAACTTCAACGACAAGAACGCGGGTGACCGCACGGTCACCGTCGGCTATGAACTGGTTAACGGCAGCAACGGCGGATTGGCGAGCAATTACACCGTCACAGCGACCCAGCACGTCGCCACCATTGCCCAGAAAGCCTTGAGCGTGACGGGCACGACGGTGGATGGCAAGACCTACGACGGCGACACCACGGCCAAGGCCCACGCCGGCCAGCTCCAAGGTCTGGTGGGCGAAGAGTGGCTGAACGTCAACGTCGCCAGCAGCAGCTTCAACGACAAGAACGCGGGTGACCGCACGGTCACCGTCGGCTATGAACTGGTCAACGGCACCAACGGCGGCCTGGCGAGCAATTACACCGTCACAGCGACCCAGCACGACGCCAGCATTGCCCGCAAGGCATTGAGCGTGACGGGCACGACGGTGGATGGCAAGACCTACGACGGCGACACCACGGCCAAGGCCCACGCCGGCCAGCTCGAAGGTCTGGTGGGCGATGAGCGGTTGGGCGTCAGCGTCCTCAGCAGGAGCTTCGACAACAAGAATGCGGGCGAACGCATGGTCACCGTCGGCTATGAACTGGCCAATGGCAGCAACGGCGGATTGGCGAGCAACTACACGGTCGTCGAGACCCGTCACAGCGCAAGCATCGAAAAAGCCACTCTGACCCTGGCCGCCGCCACAGACCACAAGACCTATGACGGCAGCACGACTTCGAATGCCGCAGTGCGAATCGAAGGCCTGGTCGATGGCGACCGCATCACGGGTCTGGGTCAGTCGTTCGACAGCCGCAACGCGGGCAGCCGCGGCCTGCGGATCAACGACGGCTATGCCATCGAAGACGGCAATGGCGGCGGCAACTACGAGGTCACCACGAGAGGGGCGGAGGGCCGCATCGACCGGCGCGCGCTGACCATTGCGGCCGACAATGCCCACAAACTGAGCGGCCAGTTGCTGGGTTTTGACGGCACCGAGTTCTCCACCAACGACGGCGGTCTGGTCGCCGGAGAAACCGTGCAGAGCGTGACCCTGGCCAGCGCAGGCAGTGCGGCCCAGGCCGGCGCCGGCAGCTATGCGATTGCGGCCAGCAATGTCCAGGGCGGCAACGGTTTTGACGTGGGCAATTACGACATCCGTTATGTGGACGGCAGCTTGTCGGTCACGCCTCCGGTCCCGCAGCCTGTGGAGCCTCCTGTTGCACCGTCCGTCAAGCCGCCAGTGCATCCTTCCGCGAAGCCGCCTTTCACGTCGTTCGCGGCGGCGCCCTCCCTGATCTCGCTCGCTGGTGATGCCGAGTGTGCGGGGCAGGCGGTGAAACAAGCGGCCGGGGAGGGGGGAGAGTGCAGCTTGATCGCGGGGCATGTGCCCATGCTGCAGGTGGCGCCGGAGTTTGTGCGCCTGCGATGAATGTCGCGGAGCGCTCAAGCGCGCATGCTAGACTCCAAAAATGCGCCGCTTGATCGCTGTTTTGATGCTTGCATTGCTCCCTTTCCAGTTCAGTTGGTCTGCGGTGGCGGCTTATTGCATGCATGAACGCGTTGCGGCCCAGGTGCAGCACGTCGGTCATCATGAGCATCAGCATGAGGCCCAAAGCACGGCCGATACCGCCGACAAGAACGGGCAAAGCGCTGGCCAGTTCGATCTCGATTGCTGGGTCTGCCATGGCACCGGCACCAGCGCCCTGCATGTCGCCCCTGCCAGGCAAGACAGCTCCCGCGATGCGGGTGTGGGCGCTCAGCCCAACGCGCGGCTGACGGGGGTCACGTCTGCGCCGCCTGACCGCCCTCAGTGGCCTGTCCTCGCCTGATCGGCGGGGCATCTCTCTTTTCTTCAGTCATTTGTATCCGCCCTTTCGGCGGATGTAGTTGCGCGCGTCGCGGCTGCGATGCGTGATGAGTTGTTTGGTTGCGTCCCCGCCGATTCCTTCGTGTTTTGAAATCACTGGAGA
>JAMNYN010000139.1 GCA_023622805.1 Pseudomonadota bacterium
GCCGCCCCAGGGCGACAAAATCGCGCACCTGCAAAGGCCAGGCCACCTGGTCCCCCTGGGACAGATAGGCCAGGCGCCGGGCCCGATGCGCCGGCGCGAGCCGGCCCAGGTCTTCGCCATCGAGCAGCACCCGGCCCGCATGGGGCAGCAGCTGGGCCATGGCCTTGAGCGCCGTGCTCTTGCCCGCGCCGTTCGGACCTATCAAGGCAAACAGCTCGCCGGCGCGCACCTCGAACGACAACTGGTCGACGCAGGCCTTGCCCGACAGCTGCACCTGCAGCGCTTCAATGGACAGGCCATGCATCAACGTGTCCTCCAGCGCTCACGCAGCACCAGGTAGAAAAAGAAGGGCGCGCCAATCAGTGCCGTGACCACGCCCAGCATCAATTCGACGCGGCCGCTGAGCAGGCGCAAGGCGATGTCCGCGGCCAGCAGCAGCACGGCGCCGCCCAGGGCGCTGGGCAGTATCAGACTCGACGGCCGGTAGCCCACCAGGCCGCGAAACACATGCGGCACGACCAGGCCGATGAAGCCGATCGAGCCCGTGACGGCCACGCTGGCACCCACGCACAGCGCCGTGCCGGCAATGATTTGCGCGCGCAGCCGCGCCAGGTTCACGCCCATGCTCGCGGCTTCGTCCTCGCCCAGCGTCAGCGCGTCCAGGTGGCTCCCGCTCATCGCCAGCAGCGCCAAGCCCAGCACGATGAACGGCAGGCTCAGCCGCACTTCGTCAAAACTGCGGTCGGCCAGCGAGCCCATGAGCCACAGCACGATGTCCTGCATGTCGGTGGGCGTGGGCGCGAGGTTGATGGCCAGCGCCGTCAATGCCGCCGTCAGCGCCGACATGGCCACGCCGGCCAGAATCAGCGTCAGATTGCTCGCGCCGTTCCTGGCGATGCGGTAGAGCACGCTGGTCGCCGCCGCCGCGCTGCCCATGGCCACCGTCGGCAGCAGCCAGGCATTCCAGTGCCAGAGACCGAAGTAAATGCAGACCACGGCCCCCAGCCCGGCGCTGGAGCTCACGCCCAGAATGCCCGGCTCGGCCAGCGGATTGCGCAGCAGCCCCTGCAAAGCCGCGCCCGACACGCCCAGCGACATGCCGACCAGCACCGCCAGCAGCACGCGCGGCAGGCGGATTTCCTGGACGATGGCCTGGTGGCGCAGGGCCAGATCGCCGCCCCCGCCCTGGGAGAACGCAGCCTGCCACCAGTCGGCCACGCCGATCCGCACCGAACCAATCCCCAAGGAGACACAGGCCAGCACCAGCAGTGCGGCCAGCAAGCCCAGATTGAGCAGCCACGGGCGCGGCGCGGCTGGCACCCGCGTCATGACTTCAGCTCCGCGCCAGAGGGCTTGATGCGCAAGGCGTCGACCTGCGCCGCCATGGATTCGGCCGCCTCGATCAGCTGCCAGTTGCTGCAGCCCCAGTCGTTTTGCTGCAAGGCCACCACGGGAATGCGCTCCAGAAGTTTTTTCATTTGCGGGTGCCGGCCCAGGGCCGAGCGGGCATAGGCCAGGTCGTTGACCATGGAAGGCGTGATGAAGACATCGGGCGGGTTCTGCAGAATGCGCTCCAGATCGATGCGCCCCCAGCCTTGCAGGCCCAGGGCCGTCGCATGGTTGTGCAGGCCGGCGGCGGTGAGCACCGCATCGACATGGGTCTTGGCCCCCGCGCTGCCACCGTTGGGTCGCAGGTACAAGGCATTGAAAGGCCGGGGCGTGGCCTGCAGCCGCTGGAGACGCTGGTCTATGCTCGCCAGCAGCTCCTTGGCCGCCTGCTCCCGGCCCATGGCCTTGCCCATGCGCCGGGTGCTGCTGAAAATGCCGTCCCAGTCCGTGGGGAACGGCACGGTCACTATCTGTATGTCATGGCGCTTGAACAGGCTGGCCTGGTAGCGCGCGCTCCAGCGCCGCGAGGCCAGCACGATCTGCGGCTTCAGATGCAGCACGTCTTCGGCCGACGCATCGTTGGCCGCGAATTGCTTCGCTTGGCTAGCCAGGGAGAAACGCTGGGCGTCCTGGCTCTGGCGCGACAGGGAAACGATTTGCGCCGGATCGGCCAGGCCCAGGGCCAGCACGTCGGCGCAGATATTGGTCGACATCAGCCGCGGCAAGGGCTCGCCGGCCTGCACCGCGGACGCCGCCAAGCCTGCCGCCAGCAGCCAGTAAAGGCGCGGCATCAGAAGTCCACGCCCGGCTGGGCTTTGACGCCGGCCCGGAACGCATGCCGGGTATCGGCGATCTCGCTGACCGTGTCCGCCAGCGCCAGCAGCTCCGGCGCCGCCGCGCGCCCGGTGATGATCACGCTCTGCGATACCGGCCGGCCCTCGATGGCCTGCAGCACCTCGGCCACGGCGAGGTAGCCGTACTGCAGCATGAAGGTCAGCTCATCGAGCAGCACCAGTTGCAGACTGGCATCGGCCAGCATGCGCCGCGCCTGGCTCCAGGCCAGCTCGGCCGCGGCCTTGTCCGCGCTCCAGCCCTGGCTGTCCCAGGAAAAGCCCGTCGCCATGGCGTGGTAGTCGACCTGCGCCTGCCGCCCCTGGCCCAGCAAGCCCATGTGCTGCAGGAAGGTGACTTCGCCCGTGCAATGCGTGCCGGAGATGAACTGCACCACGCCCGCGCGATGCCCATGGCCCAGCGCCCGGTACAACGTGCCGAAGGCCGACGTGGTCTTGCCTTTGCCGTTGCCGGTGAGCAGCAGCACGATGCCTTGCAGCGTTTGCGAGCGCTCCATGGCCGCGGCCACGGTCGCTTTTTTGCGCTGCATGCGTTGCGCATGCGCGAGTTTGAATGATTCGTCCATGCTCTCCCCGAGCCCAACACGATGAAAGTGTCCCAGGGGAGAAGGAGATTGCGAGAGGACTGCCGCTGCGCGCAGGCGTGGACAGGCCGATCAGCAAACGGCCCACACCCCGTGGCATAAAACTGCATTCGTACAGGTCGGTATTCTGGCTCGCCCTCATCCAGAGCACACCACCTTCCCGGGCTGAAGCCCAGTGGCATTGAGTGTGTCTGTCAGGCTTACAGCAGCGGGGGCTGCGCCGGAATGTTCAGCTGAAAACAGCCGAGGTCACCGGACTTCCCGTTTCACCCCAGGTCGGCATCGACGTGGGACTCCTGTACGGTAGGGACGATTATAGGAGGGGACGGAGGCGGGATGGGGGGAAAGGGGGCTTGGGGCGCCGTTCTTCCTCGGCGGAGGCTCAACAACCGCCAGAGGTCTGCGCACCGGCGTGCGGTCTGGCGTCGCTGCCCCATGGCCAGGGCATTCCCGAACCACCGTTGGGAACGGCCATAAGCACTGGCGAGCGAATGACTGCGGTCACCCGAACCAGACAGGCTACGATCCTCTGGAAAGGAAAAAATATGCTCGATCGGGTTCCAGTTCCAACGGACAACATCTATAAATTCATCGCGCTGTTTTCGCTGGTGGCGCTGATTTTTTGTGCTTGGCAGGTGCTCTCTATAAGCACAACGACTAACCTCATTATCTTTACGAACTACCCAGAAATTGAAGAGCTCAAATCGCTGAAGACGCCCTCCCGCGCGCAAGAAGCCAAGCTCTCAGTCTTGGAACGGCAAATTGAGGTCGCCACGGGAAACAGGCGGGATTACAACCGCATACTCGGTGGCGCTATGGCAATTAGCATTTGGGGTTTGTTCTACGGCTTTCTTGTGTGGCACAAGGAAATACAGCCAATGGCTGATGCACAGAACAAGGCACAGCTCGAAATTCTTCAGCTCCAGATCGAAAAGCTAAGGCTCGAAAACCAAAAACTGGAAGACTCACTGAAGACAATAGAACCGCAGCAGCCAGCAGCGCCAAGCGCGCCGAAAACGAGTGTGCTTGCCGAGGTGGTCAGAGTGCTGCTGGCTAGGTGAGCAGCTTTCCTGCGAAGTCGATTTCAGGCTGGTCTGAGTCATTCACGGTCCAGTGTCTGAACGGCAGCATCCGCCAACTCCAGCCGGTGAACGTCATCGCACCTGAACGACTGCTTCACCCTTGGGACCGGCCGCTCGATTGCACGGTCCGCCGCGTACCGGCCTGAAGGACCGCTTCTGCGGGCGCGACAGGCGTGTGTCGACACAATGCAGTCTTTAGCCCTCAGACCCCTAGTATCCGGTTCACAACGGGAAGCGGAAGTTCGTGCTCTGGCAATGGGTTGGGCAGCCTGCTGGTCTGTTGGAGGTCATCAGCTATGATTCCCAAGACAACCCCACTCTTCCTGATCATTGGGGAGCAAAAAATGGCCATGCTCTGGGTATCGAAGACTCGAAACGTCGCGATTGCGCTGTCAGGATTCCTGTTGGTGTCTATGCCTGCTGCGGCGCAGGAGGGCTCCAGCGATTGGGCATTTCAGGTCACACCATACGTTTGGATGGCCGGCATGGGGGGGGCAATCCGTCCTGGGGCGGCAACTCCGTCGGTTGAGATGAACCATTCGTTTCGCGACATCTTGCACGTCCTAACTGCAGCCGCTTTTGTGTCGGGACTGGCCAAACGTGGCCGTCTCATTCTTTTAGGAGATCTGAGCTACTCCAGCATTGCCGCAGACGGGGAACTGGCCCCCGGCGTTGGCGCCAGCGGCAAAGAGCGCCAAATCTCTTTGACCTTGACGGGAGGCTACCGAGCGCTTGATGAACCCGGTTCGACGGTGGACTTGTTAGCCGGAGTGCGGGCCTGGGATATCAAGGTATCGGCCCACGTTCCAGCGTTTGGGGTCAGCGCGACACCAAGTATTTCCATTGTCGACCCGGTTCTTGCTGTGCGTTTCAACAAAGAGTTGGCGCCCCGGTGGTCGGCCATTATGTATGGCGATGTTGGCGGATTTGGTGTGGACTCCAAGTCCACTTGGCAAGTGGTGGGGACGGTGAACTACAAGCTCAAGGACTTGTTCTACGTATCCGCAGGATATCGCTATCTGTCACTAGATTACCGCCGCAACGGCACCTTGATTGACATCCATATGGCTGGGCCCCTTTTAGGGCTGACGTGGCAATTTTGAATGCGCCACAGCCCTTCACTAAATTTGTGCAATGCAAGGCTTTGACCTCGCCTTTCTGGTGCAAGTCATAGCATCAATTTCCGTCTGAAAGGTTATGCCATGTCTGACTCCGTCATCGCAGATGCGCCTTCGCCACGCTTGTTCCAGTGCATTTGCCATAGTCCCGCCTTTGCCAGGTGGAGCGAACAGGTGGAGAACAAGCTGTCGCGCCGCAGCTTTTTGGCCGGGACTGCTGCTGTCGGGGCCTTTGCACTGTGGCCCCAAGCGGCCTCTGCCATCACAGCCGAATCTCCCGAGGGTCCGGTCGCCTTCACCAACGTTCAGGTATTCGATGGCAAATCGAATGCACTCCGTGGCGGACTCACTGTGGTCGTGGAAGGCAACAAGATAAAATCCGTAGGGGCGTCTGGCGCTGCACCGCATACCGGCGCCAAGGTCATTGATGGAGGTGGCCGCACACTCATGCCGGGGCTCATCGACGCCCACTATCACATCATGATGGCCTCGCTTCCCATCAGCCAGTTGTTGACCGCCGATGTGGGTTTCATCAACTTGGCGGGCGCAAAAGAAGCTACAGATGTGCTGCTGCGAGGCTTCACAAGCGTGCGCGACATGGCTGGTCCGAGCTTCAGTCTGAAGCGAGCAATCGACACTAGGCTGGTTGCAGGCCCCCGTATCTGGCCCTCTGGCGCCATGATTTCGCAGACTTCGGGCCATGGAGACTACCGCCAGCTTTACGAATTGCCTGCCTCTCCAGGCGCTCCCCTTAGCCGGGGTGACGCGATTGGCGGCGGTGCCATCGCCGATGGCTCGGCTGAAGTGTTGAAGAGAGCGCGAGAGCAACTAATGCATGGGGCTAGCCAGCTTAAGCTGGCGGCGGGTGGTGGTGTGTCGTCCAACTACGACCCCATCGACGTGTCGCAATACACCGAAGCCGAGTTTCGAGCTGCAGTGGACGCCGCAGAGAACTGGGGAACCTACGTCACCGTGCACGCCTACACGGCACGCGCGATTCAAACCGCAATTCGAGGCGGTGTGCGCTGCATTGAGCACGGCCAGCTGATGGACGACGCCACCGCTCGCATCATGGCCGACAAGGGCATATGGCTCAGCATGCAGCCGTTTCTCGATGATGAGGACGCCACCCCGTTTCCACCGGATTCACTCAACCGCGCCAAGCAGTTGCAGATGACCCAGGGAACCGACAACGCCTATGCCTTGGCAAAAAAATACAAGTTGAAGACAGCTTGGGGCACGGACACGTTGTTCGATGCCAAACTGGCCAAGCGCCAGGGCGCTCAACTGGCGAAAATGACCCGCTGGTACAGCCCTATCGAAATACTTACCACCGCCACTTCCGTCAACGCAGAAGTGCTCGCCATGTCGGGACCACGCAGCCCGTATCCGGGCAAGCTGGGCGTGATTGAAGAAGGTGCGTATGCCGACATACTGCTGGTGAACGGTAACCCGTTGACCAACATACAACTGCTTTCAGACCCAGAGAAAAGCCTCGCCGTCGTTATGAAGGACGGGGTGTTCTACAAAAACACGGTGGGTTGAGGCCTCCACAAGACGATAGTCTGCAGCTTAGGGCAGCGGTCATTGGCTCCACTTGCGGGAAAGTCTGCTTCTGGCTGCGGATTCAACCGATCGACGCAACACATTCATCGAACATTTCGGCAGGTGTTCTGTACCCCAGAGTTTTCCGGGGGCGCTGATTCAATTGTCTCGCGATGGCATCCAAGCTGTCTTGTGAGTGTCCTGACAGGTCGATGCCTTTGGGAAGGTACTGTCTGAGCAATCCGTTCGTGTTTTCATTGGTGCCACGCTGCCAAGGATTTTGCGGATCACAGAAGTAGACTTGGATATCCGTTGCCAATGTGAAGCGCTTGTGGCCCGCCATTTCCGTGCCGCGATCCCAGGTCAATGAACGATAGAGTTCTTTTGGCAGGGTGCATGCATGCCTGGCCAGGGCTGCTGCAACGGTGTACGAGTCTTTGTCCATCAGCTTGACCAACATCACGTAGCGCGTTTGCCGCTCCACCAGGGTTGCGATCTGGCTGTAGGCATCTCCGAATAGCAGATCGCCTTCGGTGGCACGGCATTGCCTGCTCCGCCCAATTCAACTGGCCGGCAGAGCAAGGAGATGCGAGGATGCAAAGCGCTGCCCAGGTCGTCGCGCCGCCGACCTTCCCTGGCACTGCCAAAGCCGAAGAGGCACAAAGTCACACAAATTTTGCATTCATCCCAAGTGATGAATCCTTTGAAAAGCTTCACCGGCAAAGCAAATGACAGCCCTCCTCCTGTGGGCACTGGCCGAAAGCCCCAACGGCCTTGCAAAAGCCCCATGGCCACTGTCTCCCCGAACCGCAGCCACGCGCCGGCACGGCAGTGGCTCTGACCGGCCTCTTCCAAGTCACAACGTAACGTAGTCGCTATCTGACTTTGCTGCGGCCTGGGCGTGGCACCATTGCGCCTTTGCGACTGTTTCAAGGGGACCTGGATGCTGATCAATTGCGTGGCCTACGAAAGGGGAGCCAAACTGGCCGATATACCTGTCGCCGATATCAGCACCTACATCGCAAGGCCTGGCTGCTTCGTCTGGGTGGCCTTGGCCGATGCGACGGCGGCCGAGCTGGATGAAATGCGCGAAGAGTTCGACCTGCACGAACTCGCCGTCGAAGATGCCAGCCATGGGCATCAACGACCCAAGATCGAGGAATACGGCCAGTCCATCTTCGCAGTCATGCACCTGCTGGAGCCGGACCCCCAGCAACCAGGCCAGTTCAACCTGGGCGAGGTGGACGTGTTCATCGGCCCCAACTATGTTCTGTCGGTCCGAAACCGCAGCAAACACGGGTTCCTGGGGGTGCGCGATCGCTGCGAACGAGAGCCCGAACTACTCCAGCACGGCGCAGGCTTTGTGCTGTATGCACTCATGGATGCGGTGGTTGACCGCTACTTCCCCATCATCGAGGCCCTGGAAGCTGAGCTCGAGGAGGTCGAACTACAGATTTTCACGCAGCGAGCGGCGCGCGAGAGCATCAAGCAACTGTATGGATTGAAGCAGCGGGTGATGGTCCTCAAGCATGCGGTTGCACCGCTGCTGGAGGCGGTGAGCAAACTCTACGGCAGTCGTGTCCCGCAGATCTGTGCAGGGTCGCAGGACTACTTCCGCGATGTGGCCGACCACTTGGTCCGGATCAACGGACTCGTCGATGGCATGCGCGACACCATCGCGACGGCCATGCAGGTCAACCTCTCCATGGTTGCCATCGACGACAACGAGGTCACCAAGCGGCTGGCGGCCTGGGCCAGTATTTTTGCGATCTGCACCGCCTTCGTGGGCATCTGGGGAATGAACTTCGAGCACATGCCGGAGCTCAAATGGCATTACGGCTACCCGGCCGCACTGTTGTTCATGGGCGGCGTGTGCAGCTATGTCTACTTCCGGTTCCGCCGGGCTGGTTGGCTGTAGACAGCAGGCGCAGAGCGGTAGAGAACCAGCGCTCCGGCGTGCCGCTACCGCTGTACGCCGGCCGCACCTTGCGCCGCCTCAACCGTTTTCAGCACCGCCGGCCCACCCCCGCAAAAGGTAATACACCCCGCGCCCCGCCCCCCGCGACTCCAGAATGCCCAGCTGGACCAGCTCGGAAATATCGCGCAGCGCCGTATCGGCCGACGTCTTGGCCAGTGTCTGCCACTTCTTGTTGCTCAACTTGCCGTCAAAATCCTTGTCCAGCACCTTGTTCAGCACCCGCTTCTGGCGCGCGTTCAGTACCAGGTCGGCATGGGTCTGCCAGAACCGGGTCTTGACCAGCACGAAGTCCAGGGCGCTGTGGGCATGCGCTATGGCCGCTTCCAGGGCTTGCAGAAACCAGAGCAGCCACTGGGTCACATCCAGCCTGCCCTTCTGGGTGCGCTCCAGGATGTCGTAGTAGGCCTCGCGCTGGCGCATGATTTGTGCGGACAGGCTGTAAAAGCGCTGTGAGGACTGGTCTGCCCGTGCCAGCAGCATGTCGCCGATCGCGCGGGCGATGCGGCCGTTGCCGTCGTCGAAAGGGTGCAGCGTCACGAACCAGAGGTGTCCCAGGCCCGCGCGCAGCAGCTCGGGAGTGGCCGAGTCTTCTCGGTTCACCCAGGCAAGAAAGGCCTGCACTTCGGCCTCCAGACGCTCTGCCGGCGGTGCCTCGTAGTGCACGCACCCCTGGTGCATGCGGCCGGAGACCACCTGCATGGGCCCGTTGGCATCGTCACGCCAGGCCCCTATCCTCAGGTCGCGCAGGCGGTAGGCCTTTGGCGGAAACAAGGCCATGTGCCATGCAAAAAGCCTCTCCTTGCTCAAGGGCTGATCGCACTTCTGCGTCGCATCCAGCACCATGTCCACCACCCCTTCGACGCTGCGGTCCTCGGGGGCCAGGGCACCCACGTCCACGCCCAGGCGGCGGGCGATGGAGGAGCGCACGGAGTCGGCGTTCAGGCGCTCGCCTTCGATCTCGTTGCTCTTCACCACGTCGCTGGTCAGGGCCGTGACGCTGACCAGGTTGCGCACCTCCATGCCCAGGTCCTGCATGCGCCCTATCAGCACCCCCTGGGCTTTGCTGGCGCGCTCCAAGGGCTTGGCCAGGGCGAGCATGTCCATCTGCCAGGCGGGCCAAGCAGCCTGCTGCCAGACGTAGGTGGTGGACTGGTTCGATAGGTTCATGCGGTGATTCTACGTTTTAATCACCGCATATCACGCGGCGATTTTTCAATCCAAGCGCCGCACCAATGCTCCGTGCATGGACTCCCAGCTCAGGGCGCCGCGCTCGCCGCCGGCGCGAAGAAATCCACCTTGGGCGGCAGGCGGTCCAGTTCGCGCAGGACTTTCATCACCACGGCCATGCCGGTATTGCCCGCGGGCACGCCCGCATAGACGGCGGTCTGCAGCAGCACTTCCTGGATGGTGGGCAGGTCCAGGGCCGCGGCGTCGGGGTCGGCGGGATCGGCCAGCAGGCCCGTGCGGATGTGCAGCTCGAACTCTTCCCAGCGCCCCATGGACGCGGTGATGGCCAGCACCATGATGCGGCGGGTGCGGCGTTCCAGGCCGGGCCGGCTCCAGATGCCGTCCCAGGCATAGCGGGTGATCATGCGCTGGAACTCGACGTTCAGGCTGTTGGCGTTGTCTACGGACTGGGCGACCCAGTCCGCGCCCAGCACCTGGCGGCGGTTGCGCAGCCCTTGCTGCAGGCTCTCCTCAGGGGTGAGGGGCATGGTCGTTTTCCTTCAGTGATGCAGATGCGGCCATTCGGGCCAGTAGATCGCTGCAGGCCTGCGCCGAAGCCTGCACGGCCAGTTGCGGGTTGGCGGCCGCGGCCAATGCGCTTGCCAGCGCGGCGTCGACAGCTGTTCCCTGCTGCCGCAGCCAGCGCTCGAGCAGCAGGTGCAGGGGTTGGGCCTGCTGCAAAGC
>JAMNYN010000036.1 GCA_023622805.1 Pseudomonadota bacterium
CAGCACCAGATCGTAGGTTTGCGGCTCGGGCGCCGTGGCGCCCTCTTCCGCTGCCGCGAACGTGACCTTGATGCCTTCAGGCGTGGCCTCGGCTCCCACGGTCTTGGTCTTGAGCATGATGTTGTCAAAACGCGGCGCGTTCATCTTCTGCCAGATCTTGACCAGGTCGCGGTCGGCGCCCTGCATCAGGCCGTCCATCATCTCGACCACATCCAGGCGTGCGCCCAGCGTGGAGTAGACGGTGCCCATTTCCAGGCCGATGATGCCGCCCCCCAGGATCAGCATGCGCTTGGGAACTTCCTTGAGTTCGAGTGCGCCCGTGGAATCGACCACGCGCGGATCTTCAGGCATGAACGGCAGACGCACAGCCTGCGAGCCCGCGGCGATGATGGCGTTCTTGAACTGCACGACTTGCGTGGCGCCGGTGCGCTCCGTGCCTTCACCCTGCGTGACTTCCACCGACAGGTGGTGGCTGCCGACGAACTGGCCGTAGCCGCGCAGCACGGTGACCTTGCGCATCTTCGCCATCTGCGCGAGACCGCCGGTCAGCTTGCCTATGACCTTTTCCTTGTGGCCGCGCAGCGTATCGATGTTGACCTGGGGCGCGCCGAATTCCACGCCCGCGGCCGCGAGGTGCTTGACCTCGTCGATCACGGCCGCCACATGCAGCAGCGCCTTCGACGGAATGCAGCCCACGTTCAGGCAGACGCCGCCCAGCGTGGCATAACGCTCGACCAGTACCACCTTGAGGCCCAGATCGGCCGCGCGGAACGCTGCCGAGTAGCCGCCAGGGCCGCCGCCGAGCACGACCACATCGCACTCCATGTTGGCCGCGGGGCCTGTGTATTGCTGAGGCACGGGCGCGGCCACGGCGGGCGCTACGCCCGCAGCCGGCGTTGGCAGTGCGACCGCAGGTGCAGGTGCAGGGGCGGCGGGCGCAGGGGCAGCTGCGGGAGCCGCCGCCGGCGTATCGGCCGAAGCCTCGGCACCGGCCGCCGCGGCTTCCAGCGTCAGCACCACGCTGCCCTGGGCGATCTGGTCGCCGATCTTGACGCGCACCTCCTTGACGATGCCGGCGTGCGACGATGGGATCTCCATCGACGCCTTGTCGGTCTCGACCGTGATCAGGCTCTGGTCCACGGCAACACTGTCACCGGGCTGCACCAGCAGCTCGATCACCGAGACTGCGTCGAAGTCGCCGATATCGGGAACCTTGATATCCATCATGGTCATCTGCATGTCTCCTTACAGCACGATGCGGCGGTAATCCGCCAGCAGCTGGCCCAGATAGGCGTTGAAGCGTGCGGCCAGAGCGCCGTCGATCACGCGGTGATCGTAAGACAGCGACAGCGGCAGCTGAAGGCGTGGCACGAACTGCTTGCCGTCCCAGATGGGCTTCATCTGGCCCTTGGACAGGCCCAGAATCGCGACTTCGGGCGCGTTCACGATGGGCGTGAAATGCGTGCCGCCGATGCCGCCCAGCGACGAGATCGAGAAGCAGCCGCCTTGCATGTCGGCGCCGCCGAGCTTGCCGTCGCGGGCCTTCTTGGCCAGCTCGCCCATTTCCTGGCTGATCTGCATGATGCCCTTCTTGTCGGCATCCTTGAGCACGGGCACCACCAGGCCGTTGGGCGTGTCCGCCGCAAAGCCGATGTTGAAGTACTGCTTGTAGACCAGCGTGTCGCCGTCCAGGCTGGCGTTGAACTCGGGGAATTTCTTGAGCGCCGCGACCACGGCCTTGATCACGAAAGCCAGCATGGTCACCTTGACGCCGCTCTTTTCGTTTTCTTTGTTGGTCGACACGCGGAAAGCTTCGAGTTCGGTGATGTCGGCTTCGTCATTGTTGGTGACGTGCGGAATCATCACCCAGTTGCGGTGCAGGTTGGCGCCGCTGATCTTCTTGATGCGGGACAGCTCCTTGCGCTCCACAGGGCCGAACTTGGCGAAGTCGACCTTGGGCCAGGGCAGCAGGTCCAGACCCGCGCCGCCGCCGGCCGCGGCCTTGGGCGCGACCGCGCTCTGGGCCTTGGTCTGCACCGCACCAGCCATCACCTGCTTGGTGAAGGCCAGCACGTCGGCCTGGGTGATGCGGCCCTTTTGCGCCGTACCGCTGATTTCCTCCAGCGGAACGCCCAGTTCGCGCGCGAACTTGCGC
>JAMNYN010000233.1 GCA_023622805.1 Pseudomonadota bacterium
GAAACCGCTGACGGTGAGCAGCTTGCCCATGGCCCTGCCCTGGCGCTGGTGCAGGCGTTGCAAGCTGCCCAGAATGGCCGAGCCCTGGCCCAGACTGACCAGAGGGCAGTCCAGCAGCGTGGCTGTCTCCAGCGGCGCGCCCTGGAAAGCAAAGTGGTCGTGTCGGTAGACGGCCACCAACTCGTCCGTGTGGTAATCGAACTTCTCCATGTCGATGAAGCCGCTCTTCTTCTCATAGATGCCGATATCTATCACCTTGTCGCGCAGCAGCTGCTGGATGATGCGGCTGTTCTCCTCGATGATGTGCAGCGTGATCTGCGGATACCTGGCGCGCACCTGCGCGAGATCACTGGCCAAAAATTCAATGATGGCCGCCTTGGGTGCGCCGATGATGATGCGCCCATCCTGGCCTTCGCGCATCGCCTGGGCGTCGTCGGCCAGGCGCGTGATCAGGCTGTCGATCTGGTGGATATGGGCCAGCAGCTTGGTACCCGATTCCGTGACCTTGACGCCATGCGGCACGCGCTTGAACAGCGGCGTGCCCAGTTGACGTTCGAGATCGGTGAGGCGCTTGGACGCAGCCGCCACGGCCAGCTGCAGCTTGTCGGCCGCGCGCGAGATGCTGCCTTCCTCGGCGATGGCCAGGGCCAGCTGGACCGTGAGGGTGTCGATTTTCATGGGGGTATTATTGAATGCCGCCGCAGGACCCGCTGGCCAGGCGGGGAGTCCCAGTCTCTTCTCAGAAGCTTTCCCACTCGCCCTCGGCCTTGGCCGCAGGCCGCGCAACCGGCGTGCGCATCACCGCAGCCGGCGCCAGGCGTGGGGGCGATGCGGGCCCACGCTTGTTCGCCGCCGTCGTCGCTCTTGCGGACTGCGGCGCAGGTGCCGCGGTCTTGGCCGCCGCACCTACATTGAACACCGCTACCACCTGCGACAGGCGCTGCGCCTGATCGTGCATGGCCGTGGCCGCGGCGCTCGACTCTTCCACCAAGGCCGCGTTCTGCTGCGTCATCTGGTCCAGATTGGACACCGCCTGATTCACTTGCCCAATGCCGTCACGCTGCTCGGTGGACGAGGCGGTGATTTCCCCGATCAGGTCCGATACGCGGCGCACGCTGCTCACGATCTTTTCCATGCTCTCACCCGCATGCGCCACCTGCACCGAACCGGCCTCGACGTTCTGCACCGATGCGCTGATGAGTTGCTTGATCTCCTTGGCGGCCTCGGCGCTGCGCTGCGCAAGGTTGCGGACTTCCGAAGCCACCACGGCGAAGCCCCTGCCCTGTTCACCCGCGCGCGCCGCTTCCACCGCCGCATTGAGTGCAAGGATATTGGTCTGGAAAGCGATGGAGTCGATCACACCGATGATGTCGTTGATCTTGCGCGAGCTGTCCGTGATCTGCTGCATGCTGTGCACCACCTGGACCACCACTTCGCCGCCGCGCTCGGCGGCCTGCGCCGCCGTGGAAGCCAACTGGTTGGCTTGCCGCGCGGTGTCGGCGGATTGGGTCACCGTGGCCGTCAGCTGTTCCATGCTAGCCGCCGTTTCCTCGAGGTTGGCAGCCGTCTGCTCCGTGCGGGCCGACAGGTCCCGGTTTCCGCTAGCGATCTGCGAGGACGCGGACGAAACGGATTCCACGCCCGAACGCACTTCACTCACCACGCCGCGCAATTGCATGGCCATGGCCGACAGCGACCGCAGCAGATGACCCAGCTCGTCCTTGCGCTCATCGCGCACTTCCACCGTAAGGTCGCCACCGGTGATGGCATCGGTCAGGCGCACGGCCTGTTCCAGCGGCCGGGTGATGGAACGTACGGTCAGCGCGGCCAGAGCCACGCCCATGAGCAGCACCACGGAGGCCAAGGCCTGCGCCACCCATCGCGCCACCGCATTGCGCTGCTGTGCTTCATCCTTGATCTGGTCTCGCTGGCGTTGTTGCAGCTCGACGAACGCTTCCTGTGCAGCGATGTATTTGGCCACGGCAGGCAGCAGCTGGTCATTGACCAGGCGCTGGGCACCGTCCACATCCCCTGCACTGCGCGTCTTCTGGGCCTGGGCGACCAGATCGAGCACGATGGCGCGCGCTGCAGCCACGCGCTCAAGCTGGGCCTTGTCGTCTGGCGAGTCGGCGGCATCGACGATTTGCTTTTGC
>JAMNYN010000277.1 GCA_023622805.1 Pseudomonadota bacterium
TTTCAGCAGCGCAGCCTTGCATTGTAGCCCGGTTTTTTGACCGTTTTCCAAACTTGGCCCGAAATTTGAAATCGACCTTGTCAGTCCGTTTCCCGACCTTCGGTCGGCAAACGCACCGCGTTGCGGTGCATTTGTCATGCGGGCATCAATTGTCGCGCAGTTCCTGCTCCAGGGCATCCAGAAACAGGGCAGCAACATCACAGCCAGTCTGGTCATAGATTTCCTGGAAGCAGGTCGGGCTGGTCACATTGATCTCGGTGACACAGTCGCCAATCACATCCAGGCCGACCAGCAGCAGCCCGCGCTGCATCAGGATCGGGCCCAGGGCTTCGGCGATGGCCCGGTCCTTGACGCTGAGCGGCTGGGCTACGCCCTTGCCGCCGGCCGCCAGGTTGCCGCGCACTTCATTGCCCTGGGGGATGCGCGCCAGGCAATAGGGCACGGGCTTGCCACCAATCACCAGCACCCGCTTGTCGCCGTCGACGATCTCGGGCAGGAACTTCTGCACCATCACGCTTTGCGCGCCCTCCCGGTTGAGGGTTTCGATGATGCTGCCCAGGTTGCGGCCGTCGGCGCCGACACGGAAGATGCCCATGCCGCCCATGCCGTCGAGGGGCTTGAGGATGATGTCCTGGTGCTCGGCATGGAAGGCCCGGATCTCCGCGGCGTCCCGTGTCACCAGCGTCGGGCCGATGAATTCGGGGAATTCCATGATGGCCAGCTTTTCCGGGTGCTCACGCAGGGCGCTGGGCTTGTTGAGGACCTTGGCGCCTTCACGCTCGGCCTGCGTCAGCAGGTGGGTGGCGTAGAAGAACTCGCTGTCGAACGGCGGATCCTTGCGCATCAGCACGGCGTCAAATTCGGCCAGGTCCACACGGCGTGTGCCCTGCTCGGCAAACCATTCGTCGGCATCGCCCGTGAGCGTGATGTCCCGCACCAGCGCCGACACCTTGCTGCCGCGCTGCCAGGAAATGCTTTGCACCTCGCAAGCGGAGATCGCATGACCGCGCCGCTGGGCTTCGCGCATCATGGCAAAGGTGGTGTCCTTGTGGATCTTGAAAGACGCGAGGGGGTCGGCGATGAAAAGAAAGTTCATGGTAGTCACTACAGTTGCAGCCCCAGGGGGCAGGCCAGACGCCGGGGAAATGCTTCCAGGCGGCGCAAGAACAACGCGCGCTCAGGCACGGCGGCGACCATACTGTTGCACAAATAAGGCCAGGCTGCCGGCCAGCAGCCCCCACAGGGCCGAGCCAATGCCGGCAATCACCACGCCGCTGAGTGTGACCAGGAAGGTGATCAGCGCTGCCTCGCGGTGTTTTTCTTCGCCAAAGGCCGATGTCAGCCCCGCGCCTATGCTGCCCAGCAGCGCCAGGCCGGCGATGGCCGCGACCAGCTCACGCGGGAACGCGGCCAACAGACCCGTCACCACGGCGCCGAAAGTCCCTATCAATAGATAGAACACACCGCAGGCGGCTGCAGCCGCGTAGCGCCGGCGCGGATCGGCATGGGCTTCGGGGCCCATGCACAGGGCCGCCGTGATGGAGCTGAGGTTGAGCGCAAACGCGCCAAAGGGGGCCAGCAGCAAAGTGGCCAAGCCCGTCATGGTGATCAGCCGCGATACCGGCAAGTCATAGCCCGAAGCGCGGATGACCGCCACACCCGGCAGATTCTGCGAAGCCATGGTCACAATGAACAGCGGCAGGGCCAGGCTGACCGCGGCCGACCAGGACCATTCGGGGGCGGTGAAGACCGGCACGGCCAGCGTCCAGTGGACCGAGGACCAGACCATGTCGCCGCCCGCGGCCGCCACCGCCACGCCGCAGGCCAGGGTCCAGACCACGCAGTAGCGCGGGGCGATGCGACGCGCCACCAGATAAGTCAGCAGCATGGCCAGCACCAGGGGCAGCGCGCTCTGGGCGGCGGCAAAGGCCTGCATGCCAAAGCGCGCCAGCACACCGGCCAGCAGGGCCGAAGTGATGGCCACGGGAACGCGGTGCATCAGGCGTTCCAGGGCACCGCTGACGCCGACAAGGACCGTTAGCAAGGCGGCCAGCATGAAAGCGCCAATGGCCTGCGCCATGCCAAAGCCCTCGCCGGCCAGTCCGGCGGTGGCCAGGACGGCGGCGCCTGGCGTGGACCAGGCGATCAT
>JAMNYN010000656.1 GCA_023622805.1 Pseudomonadota bacterium
ATGCGGATCAGGCGGCTGGAGATCCACAGCGTGATCGCGGCCAGCATCAGCGCCATCAGGTACAGGGCGATCACCATGTGTATCGACTGGAACTCCAGGCCGAAGAACTGGTGGAAGGTGGTGCCGCCTTCGGTCGTCGGACTGCGGGTGAGTTCCAGACCGAAGACCGTGGGCTTGGGAATGCCGGAAATGCCGTCGGGCCCGCCGGTGAAGCTGCTGAGGTTGGTCAGCAGCAGGCGAATGATTTCCCCGAAGCCCAGGGTCACGATGGCCAGGTAGTCGCCGCGCAGCCTCAGCACGGGAAAGCCCAGCACGAAGCCAAATGTCGCGGACACGGCGCCGGCCAGTGGCAGGGCTTCCCAGAAGCTCCAGCCCAGCCAGTGGAACAGCAGCGCATAGGTGTAGGCACCGACGGCGTAAAAGCCCACGAAGCCCAGGTCCAGCAGACCGGCAAAGCCGACGACGATGTTCAGGCCCAGGCCCAGCATTACGTAGATCATGGCCAGGGTGGCGATGTCCACGGCGTTGCGGCCGGCAAAGAACGGCCAGGAGACGGCCATCAGCGCCACGGCCAGCAGCAGGCCCTGGCGCTGGCGGCTGGTGACGGCCGGCAACTGGGGGCGGGGCAGGTGGGTCAGGCTCGGCAGCAGCATCGCCAGCCAGGGGCGCAGCAGTTGCACGGCAAACACCAGGGCGCAGGCCCAGGCCACGGTGTCCCAGCGCGGCACGACGACCGTGTGGCCGCCCGCGCGCTCCAGGTGCAGGCCGAAGATGGGAATCACCACCAGCGCGGTGAGCACGGTGGAGATCAGTGCGCCTTGCAGGTTGCTGCGCAGGGAGGGGCGTGTGGTGGATTGGGCTGCCATCAGACTTTCTCCACTTCAGGTTTGCCCAGCAGACCGGTGGGGCGTACCAGCAGGATCAGCACCAGCAGCGTGAAGGCCACGATGTCCTTGTATTCCGAGGAAATGTAGGCCGCGGCCAGCGTTTCGGCCACGCCCAGCAGCACGCCGCCGAGCATGGCCCCGGGAATGCTGCCTATGCCGCCGAGCACGGCCGCAGTGAAGGCCTTGATGCCGGCCAGAAAACCGATGAAGGGGTTGAGCTTGCCCACGGCCAGCGCGATCAGCACGCCGCCCACGGCGGCCAGCACCGCGCCGAGGATGAAAGTGAACGAGATCACGCGGTTGGTGTCTATGCCCAGCAGGTTGGCCATGTGCATGTCCTGCGCGCAGGCCCGCGAAGCACGGCCCATGCGGGAATGGCGGATGTAGAGCGTGAGCAGCACCATCAGCACCACGGCGACCACGATGATCATGATGCGCGTGTAGGGAATGAAGACTTCGAAGCTGCCGTTGGCACCGCCGAACTGCAGCGCGCCGGGCAGCAGCAAAGGCACGGCCATATCGCGCGCGCCCTGGCCCAGCGCGACCCAGTTCTGCAGAAAGATGGACATGCCTATGGCCGAGATCAGTGCCACCAGGCGCGGGCTGTTGCGCACCGGTTTATAGGCCACCTGCTCGACCACGAAGCCGTAGATGCCGGTGATGATCACGGCCACGGTCAGCATCAGGGCGATGACCAGCCAGATCGGCACGCCGCCCTGGGTGCCCACGGCCGACAGGGTGACCAGACCGATGTAGGCACCGATCATGTAGATATCGCCATGGGCAAAGTTGATCATGCCGATGATGCCGTAGACCATGGTGTAGCCGATGGCGATCAAGGCGTAGATCGCGCCCAGCGACAGCCCGTTGAACAGCTGTTGCAGGAGCTGGGGTAAAAAGTCGTCCATGGTGCATCCACCTTCCACAAGAAATCAGCATCTAGATGCGACAAGATGGTGCCCAGGCAAGCTGAACACCATCCAGAGGTTGCTATCTAACCCGCGGAATTACTTGGCCGCTGGCGTCTTGCTACCGTCCTTGTGCCACTCGAACACCTGGAAGTCAAATGCTTTCAAATCCCCTTGCTTGTTCCAGCCGATGGTGCCCAGCGCCGTGTCGAAACTGGCCTTGTGCAGGTGGTCGGCGACCTTGGCAGGGTTGTCGCCCACGGCCTTGATGCTTTCCAGCAGGGACTGCACGGCGGCAAAGGAGGTCAGCTGGAAAGCGCCCGAAGGATTGCGCTTCTTGTCCTGGAAGGCC
>JAMNYN010000449.1 GCA_023622805.1 Pseudomonadota bacterium
GCCGGCATCCTGCGCGACCGCTTCTTCCACAAGATGAGCCTGGACGAGTGGGATGCCGTGATCAAGGTGCACCTGTACGGCAGCTACTACATGAGCCGCGCCGCAGCCAACCACTTCAAGGAGCAGGAAAGCGGTGCCATGGTGCACATGACGTCCACTTCGGGCCTGATCGGCAACCTGGGCCAGGCCAACTACAGCGCCGCCAAGCTGGCGCTGGTGGCCTTGTCCAAGTCCATCGCCCTGGACATGCAGAAGTTCAACGTGCGCTCCAACTGCATCGCACCGTTTGCCTGGAGCCGCATGATCGGCTCCATCCCCACCGACACGCCCGAGCAGCAGGCGCGCGTGGCCAAGATCCAGCAGATGACGCCCAACAAGATCGCGCCGCTGGCCGTGTACCTGTTGTCCGACCAGGCCAAGGAAGTCAACGCCCAGGTCTTCACCGTGCGCAACAACGAGATCTTCCTGATGAGCCAGCCGCGCCCCGTGCGCTCGGTGCACCGCAGCGAAGGCTGGACTGCCCAGGCCATCGCCGAGCACGGCATGCCTGCGCTGCAGCGTTCGTTCGTACCCATGGAACGCTCGGGCGACGTGTTCAGCTGGGATCCCATCTAAAGCGCGGCGCCCATGGCCATCTCCTACGAGCACCTCAAGCAGCGCGTCTTCGCGCCCGCGCGCCAGCAGTACAGCGAGCGCGACACCATGCTTTACGCGCTCAGCCTCGGGCTGGGCAACGACCCGCTGGACGACAAGGCCCAGTCTTTCGTCTACGAAGGCGCGCCGGGCGGTCTGCAGGCCCTGCCTTCGCAGGCCGTGGTGCTGGGATTTCCTGGCTTCTGGGCGCGTGAACCCGACACCGGCATCGACTGGGTCAAGCTGCTGCACGGCGAGCAGCGCATGCGACTGCACCGCCCCCTGCCGGCCGCGGCCGAAGTGGTGGGCCACAACCGCATCACCCACCTGACCGACAAGGGCGAGGGCAAGGGGGCCATCATGGTGACCGAGCGCCGGCTGGAAACCACGGGCGGCGAACTACTGGCCACGGTGCAGCAGGTGACTTTCTTGCGCGGCGACGGCGGCTACAGTCAGCAAGGCGGCGGCCAGCCCAGCGATGCCCCGCTGCCCGCGCTGCAGCCCACGCCCGCGGAGCGCGCGCCGGATTTGACCGACACCCAGGTCATACGCCCCGAGGCCGCATTGCTGTACCGCCTGATGGGCGACTACAACCCGCTGCACGCCGATCCGGCCGTGGCGCGCAAGGCCGGCTTCGAGCGCCCCATCCTGCACGGCCTGGCCAGCTACGGCCTGGTGGCGCATGCGGTGCTGCGCCAATGCTGCGACCACAATCCAGCGCGCCTCAAGGCGCTGGACATCCGCTTTGCCGCACCGGTCTACCCGGGCGAGACGCTGGTCACCGAGATCTGGCGCACGCCGGGCCAGCCTTTGCAGCTGCAACTGCGCGCCCGCGTGCTGGAGCGTGACAAGGTCGTGCTGAGCCACGGTTTTGCCGAGCTCGCGTAAATCCTCCCTGCACGGGCAGCGCTTCACCGTGAAGCGCTGTTCTTGCATGGGGTCCTCAATATTTCAATGGAGTCCGCCATGAGCGCATCCCCCGTGTTGACCTCCGTGCAGGATGGCATCGGTACCATCACCTTGAACCGCCCCGAGGCACGCAATGCGCTGAACCAGGCCATGCGCCCGGCCCTGGCCGCGGCCATCGCGCAGATGCGTGACGACGCCCAGGTCCATACCGTCATCCTCACGGGCGCGGGCGGGGCTTTCTGCTCGGGCGGCGACATCGCGCAGATGCAGGAAACTTCCCAGGCGGGCCTGCCCTGGCGCGAGCGCATTCGCAGCCTGCACCAGTGGTTTCCCGAGCTGGTGAACATGGAAAAGCCCGTGATCGCCGCCGTGGACGGCCCGGCCTTCGGCGCGGGCCTGAGCCTGGCGCTGGCGGCCGACTTCGTGCTGGCCACGCGCCGCGCGAAATTCTGCGCCGTGTTCGGCCGCATCGGCCTGATCCCCGATCTGGGCGCCATGCAATTGCTGCCGCGCATCGTGGGCCAGCAAAAAGCCAAGGAACTGGTGTTCACCGCGCGCACGGTCGGGGCCGAGGAAGCCAAGCAGCTGGGCATGGTCTACGAGA
>JAMNYN010000263.1 GCA_023622805.1 Pseudomonadota bacterium
TTGCGCTCATTTGGAGGCATCATTTTTCCTTGATTTATTTGCAGGCACGAAGCGTCACGCGAGGGAATTTGCCTCCCACAATCGCTGCCATGGCTTGCCGGCCTCCCGCCAGCAGCCCGCCCCAGGAGTGATCAACATGAGCCTACTGAGTGTCTTGAGCCCGTCTGTCAACAATGCAGCCCAGCCCCTGCATTTCCACCCCCCGGTCGCAAATCGGGACATGCTGGCGTCCGAGCCCCGTGAATGGACGCCCGATTCCGTACAGGCGCTGCTGGACAGCCCTTTTCTGGAACTGCTGTGGCGTGCCCAGGCCGTGCACCGGGCGCATTGGCCCGAAGGCGACATGGAGCTCGCCACGCTGCTGTCGGTGAAGACCGGCGGCTGCCCGGAAAACTGCGGCTATTGCCCGCAGTCGGCGGAGTTCGACACGGGCGTCAGCGCGCAAAAACTCATGGGAGTGGAGGAAGTACGTGCCGCGGCCCAGGCCGCCAAGGATGCGGGTGCGACGCGCTTTTGCATGGGCGCTGCCTGGCGCGCGCCCAAGGACCGCGATATTGAAAAGATGGCGGTCCTCATCGAGACCGTCAAAGGGCTAGGCATGCAGACCTGCGCCACGCTGGGCATGCTGCAAAACCACCAGGCCGAGGCCTTGAAGCAGGCCGGGCTGGACTACTACAACCACAACCTCGATACCGCTCCCGAGTACTACACCGACGTGGTCAGCACGCGCAGCTACCAGGACCGGCTCGACACCTTGCAGGCCGTGCGCCAGGCGGGCATCAGCGTCTGCTGCGGCGGCATCGTCGGCATGGGCGAAGCGCCCGTGCACCGTGCCGGCCTGATTGCCCAGCTGGCCAACCTCCAGCCTTACCCCGAATCCGTGCCCATCAACAGCCTGGTCGCTGTTCCGGGAACGCCGCTGGCCGACAGCCCGCCGGTCGATCCGCTGGATTTCGTGCGCGTGATTGCAGCCTGCCGCATCACCATGCCCCGCGCCCGGGTGCGCATGTCGGCAGGCCGGCAGCAAATGGGTGAAGCGGTGCAAGCGCTGTGCTTTTTGGCAGGCGCCAACTCCATCTTCTATGGCGACAAGCTGCTGGTGACCGGCAACCCCGAGGTCGAAGCCGACAACCAACTGCTGCGGAAATTGGGCATGCCCATTCGCAGCAGCCAGGCTTGACGGTTTAGCCCAGGGTCAGGGTCACGTCGATGTTGCCGCGTGTGGCATTGGAGTAGGGGCAGACCTGGTGTGCTGTATCCACCAATTGCTGGGCCTGGGCCTTGTCCATGCCTGGCAGGTGGATGGTCATGCGCACGGCGATGCCGAACGCTTGGCCCACGGGGCCCAGATCCACTTCGGCGTCCACGGACAGGTCTTGCGGCAGGGTCAATTTCTGCCGTGCGGCCACCGCCTTCATGGCACCGATGAAGCATGCCGAGTAGCCTGCTGCGAACAGCTGCTCGGGGTTGGTGCCTTTGCCGGCGCCGCCTGGCGACGACAGGCTGATGTCCAGGCGTGCGTCGTCACTGCTTGCCGCGCCGTCACGGCCGCCCGTGGTGTGGGTCCGGGCGGTGTAGAGAACTTTGTCCAATGAGGCCATGCTGTGAGCTCCTTCGAGAGTGAAAACGCTTCAGGTTGAAGCGGGGGAAACATGCGCGCCCAGATGGTCGCGCAGTTGTTGCAGTTGCTGCGTCAAGGCCTGCAGCTCTGGCAGAGTGCAAGCGGTTTTCTGCAGCAGGCATGCGGGAATGTGGGCCACGTCCTGGCGCAGGGCCAGGCCTGCGGGAGTCAAGGCAATGCGCACGCGCCGTTCGTCCGCGGCGTCGCGCTGGCGTTGCAGCCAGCCCGAGGCTTCCATGCGCTTGAGCAGCGGGGTCAACGTGCCGGAGTCCAGGAACAGCCGCTCACCCAATTCCGAAACCATGCAGTCGTCTTTTTCCCAGAGTACCAGCATGACCAGGTATTGGGGGTAGGTGAGTCCCAATGGTTTGAGCAGTGGCTTGTAAAGCTTGGTCATGGCCAGCGAAGCCGAATACAAGGCAAAACAAAGCTGCTTGTCGAGCTTCAGTGCGTGATCGCTGGAGACCGTGGTGGGGTGGGGCATGGGTCTATTATTGCTGGCAATTAAATTGTGCACAATTTAAT
>JAMNYN010000079.1 GCA_023622805.1 Pseudomonadota bacterium
GCCCGGCCCACCGGTGATCACCGAGAAGCGGCCGCGCAGCGCCACGGCGCAGGCCAGGCGCTGCCAGTCGCAGGTGCCGGGCTCGGGGACGGCGGGAAACAGCTTGCCCAGCCAGTCGCGGGTGGTGGGCCCGTCGACGGCCAGCGCCGCCGTGCTGCGCGCCGTGATCTGCGCGGCCACCTGGCGTTCGTAGTCCCAGTAGCGGCGCAGGTACAGCAGCGGCTCCTGCACCGATCCGCCCAACACCAGCGGCTGGCCCTGGTCCGTCGCGCTGTCCGCCACGCGCACCAGCGGACTGTCCGCCAGCGCCTGGCGCCATTGCGCGAGTGAGCTGGGCAGCCGGACCCAGAGGGCGTTGAGGCCCTCCAGCGCCTCCGTAGGCCAGGCCAGCACGGCATTCGGATCGGCGACCAGCGTGGCCAGCGGCAGGCAGCTATGGCCCCGCCCTTCCATCTGCACCAGCACGCCCGTGGCCGCCAGCAGCGCCGGGGCCGCGTTCGCGTCCTGCGCGGCAATGAAGCGCGCCATGGCCGTGTCGAGGTGGCGCAGCAGGCCTTGCTCGCTCCAGGCGCGCAAGCTGTCGAGGACCTCCGCGGCCGTGGCCGCGACAGGTGCGGCCTCCATGTTCTCCGGCTCCGCGAACAGGTCCAGGGTGAATTGCTCGGGAGCGCTCATGGTGCGGTGTCTTCCATCTCAAGGTCTTGCTCCGGCGCGGCCAGCAGCGCGTCCAGCGCCGCCAGCAATGCCAGCGACGGCGGCACGACATGCATGCCCTGGGCCGGGCCGTCGATGCCGCGCACGAAAAAGTACAGCGCGCCGCCCAGCTGCTGCGCCGGGTCGTAGGCCGCGCCCAGGCGGCTTTGCAGCAGCCGGTGCAGGGCCAGCAGGTACAGGGCGGCCTGCACGTCGTAGCGGTGCTCCAGCATCGCGCCGGCCAGCGCGGTGGCGTCATAGGCCGCGCCGTCGCGGCCCAGGAAATTGGTCTTGTAGTCGAGCACCCAGTAGCGCCCATCCTGCTCGAACACCAGATCGGCAAAGCCCATCAGCATGCCGTGCAGATGGCGCGCGGGGAGCTGAGGCCGGGCCTGGCCGGGCAGCAGATGTTGCTGGCACAGGGCGTCGATGGCGGGCGCCGGCAGCTGGGCCGCGGGCAGCCAGAATTCCATTTCGGGCAGCACATTCTCCAGGCCGGACAGCGGCACGCCCAGCGGCGCCAGCGGGTGCTGCACCACGGCCGTGAGCCATTGCACCAGATCCTGGGCCTGCTCGGCGCGGCCGCCGCGCGCGCAGCGCTGCAGCAGGCGCTGGGCCAGCGCCCCGCCTGCGGTCAGCGCAAAGTTCTCGCCGGCCAGCCATTCGAGCTGGTCGTGTACCCAGTTGCCTACCACCGGCCCCTTCATGAAGCGGTGCCAGACCGCGCCCGCAGCCGGAGTCGGCGCGACCACGCCTTGCGCCGCTTCCGGCTCCATGGGCCGCTCGTCGTCGGCCGGCTGCATCAAGGGCACGGGCGAGACCGGCAGGGACGGCGCGGCCAGCGCGCGCACCAGCGAGGAAAAGCTGCCAATGCCCCAGCGCCGGTCAAAGCGCGCGTCGTAGGCCGGCGCATCGTGCAGGCTGGGCAGCGCGGCCTGGGCCGCCAGCAGGCTGCGCCCGGGCGCGCCCTGGACCGCATGCCATTGCAGCTGGGGCCGGCCCTGGCACAGGGCGTCGAGCAGCACGCGCCACTGCTCGGGCGTGGTCTCCTCGGTGCCGGCCAGGGTGTAGCCGGTGGCACTCTTGTGGTTGATGGTGGTCGTGGCCTTGCTGCGCGCCGCCTGCAGCATGGGCACGCCCAGCCACAGCGCATGGCGCGCGCGCGTCAGCGCCACATACAGCAGGCGCAAGTCTTCGCGCAGGCGCTCGTCATCGGCCTGGGACAGTTCGGCGTCGTCGTAGTCCAGGCGCAGCGCCCGCCCGCCCTCGGGCTGGGGCAGGCTCACAAAGCGGTCCATGCGCCGGTTGATCTCGCGAAAGCTGCAGGCAAACGGCAGAAACACCACCGGATACTCCAGCCCCTTGCTCTTGTGCACCGTCACCACCTTGACCAGGTCGGCATCGCTTTCCAGGCGCACGATCTGCTCGTCGCTGCGGCTGCCTTCGCCCGCGC
>JAMNYN010000635.1 GCA_023622805.1 Pseudomonadota bacterium
GGACAGCTCGGCGCGCAAGCTGGCCGTCGGCTATGTGCATCCGCTGTCCAAGCGCACCACGCTGTACGGCACCTATGCGCATGTCACCAACAAGGGCGCGATCCGCTTGCCCGTGAGCTCGGGTTCGGAGCTGGGTCCGGTGCCGGTGCGCGGCGGCAGCGCCTCGGGCTTCGATCTGGGCATTCGCCACGTGTTCTGAAGCGCTGCAGCGCCCGCCATCGTGGATGGAGGGCAACGACTTCCGGCGGCCGCTTGCGGCCGCTTTTCATTGGCGGCGTGCGCGGACGCAGAGGCTGGCGCGAAATGCCAAGTGCGCAGCGCGATCTGGCAAATGTTTCCCCGCGCCCTGTCCTAAAGTCAAGGCACTTGAGCACTTCGAGCCGCCCCCTGGTGGCGCAGGCCAGCGGGCCTGGCGGTTGAAGTCGACCACCCCATTGGAGACAAAGCATGAATTTCCTCGACGGCCACCTGTTCCCAGAAAACCAGCAGCCCTTGATCATCACGGCCGCGCCTTATGCGCCGGGCTGGCTGCCTTCGGACTTCCCCGAAGACATTCCGGTCACCATGGAAGCGCAGATCCAGAAGGCCGTGGACTGCTACAACGCGGGCGCCACGGTGCTGCACCTGCATGTGCGCGAAATGGACGGCAAGGGCTCCAAGCGCCTGTCCAAGTTCAACGAGCTGATTTCCGGCGTGCGCAAGGCCGTGCCCGAGATGATCATCCAGGTCGGCGGCTCGATCAGCTTCGCGCCCGAGAACGAAGGCGAAATGGCCAAGTGGCTCAGCGACGACACGCGCCACATGCTGGCCGATCTGGACCCCGTGCCCGACCAGGTGACGGTTACCGTGAACACTTCGCAGATGAACGTCACCGACCAGGCCGAAGACGCCGACTTCAAGGGCACGTCGCGCGAAATTCCGGCCATCTTCAACGCCTACAAGGAAATGACCGTGCCGGCCCAGCCTGGCTGGGTCGAAGAGCATGTGCGCCGCCTGACCAAGGCCGGCATCCAGAGCGCCTTCCAGTGCTACAACATCAACAGCTTCGAATCGGTGGAGCGCCTGATGCGCCGCGGCTTCTACATGGGCCCGCTGGTGATGAACTGGGTGGCGATCGGCGGCGGCATGGACATGCCCAGCCTCTACAGCCTGGCCAACTTCGTGCGCGCCGTGCCCGATGGCGCGGTGTTGACGGTGGAAAGCAATGTGCGCAACGTGCTGCCCGTGAACATGATGGGCATTGCCGCGGGCCTGCATGTGCGTTGCGGCACGGAAGACTGCCTGTGGAACCAGGACCGCAGCGCCAAGGCCAGCACGGTCTCGCAGATCGAGCAGCTGGTGCGCATGTCGCTGGACTTCGGCCGCCCCATCGCCACGGCCCAGCAGGCGCGCGAGATCAGCAAGATCGGCGTGTTCTACGACAGCGTGGAAGAGTCGCTGGCCGCCAACGGCTTCGCTCCCAACCGCAATGGCGGCAACCAGGGCTTTTTACGCAAAACCGCCTGATCTGCCTGGGCACGCGGTGCCGCCTGCCGGCACCGCGTGTCTTGAAGCGCCAGCTCCCCGATGCACTGGGCATCAGGGACGCTGGCTTTTGTCGTTCACTTCCTGCGAGCGCCGTGCCGCGCGCGCACACCCAAGGCGAATCCCATGCCTGAAACCCACTGGATTGCGGCCGGTGCCGCGGATGCCCTGGCGCCCGGCGCCCGCAAGCTGGTTTTCGTGCCCGGCGGCGAGTCCATCATCGTCTACCACCTGAACAGCCAGTTCTACGCGCTGGAAAACAGCTGCCCGCATGCGGGCGCCGCTTTGAGCGGCAGCGCCTGCGTGGACCATGTCATCAGCTGTCCGGCCCACGGCCTGCGCTTTGATGTGCGCAACGGCCAGTGCCTGGCCTCGGCGGGTCTGCGCGTTCCCAGCTATGGCGTGGTCATCGAGGACGGCCAGCTGTGGCTGCTGCCGCCCGAGCCCCCGCCGTCCGCCGCTTGAGCGCAGCGCTGCCGGACATCGGCAGCCGCTGGCCATCGAGGAGACAAGGACGTCGCCAGGGGCATGTGAGCTGCCCTTGAGCGATGCCAGAAAAAATGAATGCAAAGCGGCAGCGCACAGCGCCGGCCGCAGCTCAGCGCAGCCCAAGAC
>JAMNYN010000710.1 GCA_023622805.1 Pseudomonadota bacterium
AAGACCAGCCTGTTCCGCCTGCTGTGCGGCCTGGATGCACCCGCCGCGGGCCAGGTGCTGTTCGACGGACACAACCTGCATGAGGCGGGCCGGGAGCGCACGCGCTGGGTGGGCATGATGTTCCAGAACCCGGACGACCAGATCATCTTCCCCACGGTGGAGGAAGAGTTGGCGCTGGGCCTGCAATCCCGCAGTGCTTCCAAGCGCGAGGCCAAGGCGCAGGCGCGGCAGTTTCTCGCCCAGCGCGGCCTGGCGCATTGGGCCGAGCGCGCGATCAGCAGCCTGAGCCAGGGCCAGCGCCAGATGGTGTGCTGGCTGGCGCTGCTGATCACGGCGCCGCGCACCGTGCTGCTGGACGAGCCCTATGCCAGCCTGGACCTGCCAGGCCAGGCGCAACTGGCGGACGATATCGCCGCGGCGCCGCAGCAAATCATCGTCTCCACCCATGTGCTGTCCCATGTGCGCGACTATGCACGCGTGGTCTGGCTGGACCAGGGGCAGGTGCGTGGCGACGGCCCGGGCGAGGAAGTCTGCGCGGCCTATGAAGCGGCCGTGGCGACCGAAGTCGCGGCCCGGCGCGCGCGCCGCTATGCGCCGCCCAGCGGGAATTGATACGCCATGGGAAGCCTTTACAGCGATATCCCCACCTGGCTGCACCGCTACGGCGCCGGCTTCAAGCTGGCCTGCATGGGGCTGCTGGGGACGCTGCTTTTTCTGATCACCAGCCCCTGGGTGCTGGCCGGCTGTGCCGCTGTCTGCGCCGTCCTGTGGTTCAGCCTGGGGCAGGCCACCCGCGTGGCCCGGCGCTTGATCCTGTCGGTGCTGATCGGCGCCTTGCTGGTCGCGGCCTTTCACGTCTGGATGGGCCGCCCGGCCCTGGCCGCCGTGAGCGCGCTGCGCCTGGCCTGCGCCTGCACGCTGGGCGTGGCGCTGACGGTGACCACCCGCCCCATGGACCTGCTCGAAGTGCTGGACCGCTGGCTGGCGCCGCTGGCCCGCGTGGGCCTGCAGCCCGAGCGCATTTCGCTGCAGCTGGGCTTGATGCTGCGCTTTACCGAACACTTCTTCGTGCAATGGCAAAAGCTCGATGACGCCTACCGCCTGCGCACCGGCCAGGCCGGAGGCCTGCGCCTGATTGCGCCGCTCACCGTGCAGATGCTGCAAGCCGCGCGGCGCGTGGCCGATGCGCTGTATGCCCGCCTGGGCGGCTAGTTCTGTCTTTGATTTCCCGATTGATCCAACCTGAGTCTGAATGATGAAAACTGCTATTACCCGTCGCCAGTCCGAGTCCATGGCCCTGGTGGGCCTGTTTGCCGCCTTGATCGCGGTCATGGGCCTGATTCCCAAGATCGACCTGCCTATAGGCGTGCCGATCACGCTGCAGACGCTGGGCGTGATGATGGCCGGCTGCCTGCTCGGGCCCAAGCGCGGCCTGCAGGCCGTCCTGCTGTTCCTGGTCGCCGTCGCCGCGGGCCTGCCTTTGCTCGCTGGTGGGCGTGGTGGCCTGGGCGTGTTCATGTCGCCGACGGCCGGCTATCTGGTCGGTTTTGCCGCCGCGGCCTTTGCCACCGGCCTGCTGATGGCCATGCTGCCCAAGACCACGCCGCTGCGCGCGGCCTGGAGCGCGCTGATTGCGTCCGTGGTCGGCGGCGTGTTGGTGCTGCACAGCTTCGGCATTGCAGGCCTGGTGCTGGTTGCCAAGCTCTCGCTGGCCCAGGCTTTCTGGGGTGACCTGATGTTCGTGCCCGGCGACCTGATCAAGTGCGTGCTCTGCGCGCTGGTCGTGCACACCGTGGCCAAGGCGCTGCCTGACTGGCGCTTCGGCGGTAGCAACGTCTGAGCGGTTGGTCGATGCCGATGCCCTCCGCGTTGTCGCAGGCCGTGCCCAATCTGATCGCGCCTTTGCCCGAGTCGTTCGAACTGGTGCATGGACCGCTTGCCCATTGGAGCCAGGTGCAGCCCGAGGCTGTCGCGCTGTCCAATGGCCTCGAGCAGCTGAGCTTTGCGCAGCTGCAGGCGCGCGTTGCGTCGCAGGCCGAGGCGCTGCGCGCGCGTGCCGCGCCGGCCACCGTGCTGCTCGATGGCAGCGGCTCGGGCCTGGAGCGCATTGTCGATTTTCTCGCGGTGGTCGCCAG
>JAMNYN010000484.1 GCA_023622805.1 Pseudomonadota bacterium
GCGTAGGGCAGGTCGCCCAGGGCGTTGAGTGCCTTTTGCAGCACGCCCGCGGCGACGATGCCCGGGTCGGTCACGATCAGCGGCCGGGTGATGCCGCAGCGCTCGCATTCCTGGCGCAGCAAGGCGATGGCGCCGAAGTCGAATTGGATCTGGGTGATGTAGTGGATCAAGGCCATCGTGCGGTTCCGGGCTGAAGGTAAGAAGCTGCCCAAAACTTTAGCCCTGGTCGGGCGCTGAGCCAACACGGCAAACCCTGGGCGCGCGAGCGAGGGCGGGCCGGCGAGTCGCCGACGGGACTCGGCGCCCTGGTGGACAAGCCTGTCCGCTGTGTTGCAAAAACAGGTCAGGGCGCTGCCGTTGGCTCGCGCGCTGTGGCGCGCTGTGATTGCATCCGGCGCCAGAGGGAGAGGGCGGGCGTTGCCGCTGCCCCGGGCGTGCTGACGGCCCCGCCGATGGCATCGTTGGCAATAGTTGTTCTGCGCGTTCTATCCACCCCCTTGTCGATACTGAAAACGACGTTCCCCTCTGGAGCCAGCGGAGAACGTCGCAGTCTTGGACGCATTTTTTCTGCAAGGAGAGAACGGTATGAGCCAAAAAATCAGTTATCTGGCCGTGGCGCTGCTGGGGGCTGCCACCACGCTGGTTTCGGTATCCAGCGCGGCCTGTTCACTGGAGCCCACGGACCCGGTCCGCATCAAGCAAATGATGGCCAAGGAGATCGCGTTCCGGCTGGGTACCAGTCCGCAAAGAATTCCGCTCGCTGCCATTTCCCAGCCCATATTGCACGCCCCGTACCCGTTGGGCGCGGATTGCAGCGGGCTGGCGACCTATCACCACAGTGCGGGCTTCCGCTTGGGCGAAGTCGCGCAGTCGGAGTCCCGGCCCAGGCCTCACCCCAGGCCCGAGCCCTATCCATACCCCTATCCGGCGCCTTATCCCTCTCCGCCGTCCGCCTCAGGGACGCAATGCACTTTCGAGGGGGTGGCGGTGGTGCTGGGCTATGGCTACTCCAGTCCGGTGGCCGTGCATTTCGAGCGCAAGTGCCGCTGAAGCGGTCTCGCCATGGGCTAGTGGAAGGGGCGGTTTCCAGGCCTTTGCCTGTTGTTCACAAGGAGCGTTGCATGCATTTCACCATTCGCCATTTCGCGGCCGTCCTGGTGGGCGCTGCCGCAGTCACGGTGTCGGCCTCCGGCATGGCCGGCTCACTCGCGTCCACGGAACCAGGCCAGATCACGCCCATCCTGACCGGGGAGATCGCCCACCGGCTGGGCGCCCCAGTCCAGCCGGTTCAGCGCCAGGCCACTTTCCCGCTGGGCGCGCAAAGCCGCGGACCCATGACCTTGCTCCACAGTGCGGACATGCGCTGGAGCCAGGCAGGGCAAGCGGTGGGCGGGCCTTGGCCCAGACCCGAACCGCAACCCAGACCATGGCCAATGCCTTCCCCCAGGCCAAAACCCTGGCCATGGCCTTGGCCCGACCCGGAAAAGCCTTGGCCCGGACCCGGCCCGGTGCCCGAACCCATTGACGCGCAGATGGGGGCCGCCAGACCCTGGGTCTGATGCAAGGCGGGGCCGCTGATCCTGCGGGGCTGTGGCGGCGCCTGTTCTGTGCTGTGGCCGTGTGCCGCGATGACCGAAGGAGGACGGTTTCCTCGTCCTTCCACGTTGCTTGCAAGGAGAGTTGTATGTCTTTCAGAATTCGCCATTTCGCCGCCACGCTGGTGGGCGCTGCCGCCGTCACGCTGTCGGTCTCCAGCATGGCCTGCGTGCTGCCACCCACGGATCCGGTCCAGATCAAGCAAATCATGGCCAAGGAGATTGCCTACCGGTTGGGCATGCGGACCCATCAGATTCCGCTGAATGCCATTTCCCAGCCTGAATTGCACAATCCTCGGGGACTGGGTCGGGACTGCCGTGGAATCGAGGGGGTCTATCACAGCGCGACCTTCAGGATAGGGAGCGTGCCAGTCCCGGCCGGGCCTGCTGCCGAGCCCCTGCGCTGGCCTCAATACGCGCGCGAGCCTGTGACGACTCCCTTGAGACGCAAACGGCAGTCGTTTCGACCGGGCCATGGTGTATTCAACGGCGCGCCGGGCCGCTGGCCCGAGTACGCTACCTCTGCGCGATGTGTCT
>JAMNYN010000048.1 GCA_023622805.1 Pseudomonadota bacterium
TCGTCTGCGCCGTGGGCGCCTTCACGCCGCAGATGGTGGAGCTGGCGCCCGGCCTGTGCCTGGACTTCGCCCAGCGCGGGCGCATCGTGGTCGACACCGCAGATGCCGCCCACGAAGCCGGCGACCTGCTGCAGGCCGGACTGGACGTACCCCGCCTGCCCACGCTGGCGCAGGCCTTGCACGCAGACCCGGCGCAGGCCGGCGGCGCTGTGCTGTTCAAAAGCTGCGGCTGGGGCGGATGGGACCTGGCGGCGGCGCGGCTGGCCTGCGCGCAAGCGATGCAGGCGGTGACATGACCCAGCCACGCCCTCCTCCCCCCAAGCATTCGTCGGCCTCCAAGCCCCGGCCCTGGAGCCTGCGCACGCAGATTGCCGTGGTCTTTGGCAGCCTGGTGGCGCTGGTCGCCGTGCTGCTGTCGCTGGCCTTTGGCGAACTGCTCAAATTGCAAATACAGCATGAGGCGGCCGCATCGCTGCACACCGTGGCCCACAACGCCTCCAAGGCGCTGGCCAATGGCCTGTTCGAGCGCAGCCGGCTGGTGCAGGTCATGGCGTCCTCGCAGCATCTCTGGAAAAACGGACTGGATACGCCCGATGTCGCCGCCCTGCTGCAGCGCCTGCAAGCGACCCAGCCGCGCAGCCTGTGGATAGGCGTGACCGACGCCCAGGGCATCGTGCAGACCGACTCCAACCACCTGCTCCAGGGCAAGAGCGTCAGCGACCGCCCCTGGTTCCAGGCCGGACTCAAGGACGTCTATGTCGGCGACGTACACCCCGCCGAGCGACTCGAGAAAATGCTGCCGCCCAGCGCCAATGGCGAGCCGCTGCGCTTCGTGGATTTTTCCGCCCCGATTCGCCAACAAGGCCAGACAGTCGGCGTGCTGGGCATACAAAGCAGTTGGGACTGGGCGCGCGATGCCATCGAAGACCTGCGCCCGGTCTATGCCGACCAGGCACAGATCGCGCTGTTTGTATTCAATCGCCAGGGCCAGCTGATCTACGCCCCTCAAGGCCAGCTCGCACGTTTCATGGCCCTGGGCCAAGCGCTGCCAGCCACCGAAGGCAGCTTCCCCAGCGCCACGGACAGCATGAACACCCCGGGCCAGGCGGCCCTGGCCCACTGGAAGGACGCGCAGACGCCCTTCCTCACGGCCGTGACCCCGTTGCCGGCGCGCAGCCTGGCCAGCGACCTGGGGTGGTATGTGGTCGCGCGCCAGCCCACGCAGACGGCCTTCGCCGCTGCCCACAGTGTCGTCTTGCAGGCCCTGTTCGGCGGGATTGCCGCCGCCATGCTGGCCGCGCTGATCGCCTGGCTGGCCGCGCGCCGCCTCAGCGAAGACCTCAACAGCCTGTCGCAGGCCGCCTTGTACATCGAAGCCGGCATGCCCGGCGCCGTCGTGCCCCAGACCCACAGCACGCGGGAAGTCCAGCGCCTGTCGAGCACGCTGGGGCATATGACGCGCCGCCTGCTGGCCATGAACGAGGCCATGGAAGAAACCGTGCGCCAGCGCACGCTGGAGCTGCAGCATGCCAATCAGGAGCTTTCACACCAGGCCAGCAGCGATCCGCTCACCGGCCTGCTCAACCGCCGCGGCTTCGAGACGCAGCTGAGCTATGCCCTGGCCCTGGCCCGGCGCAGCGGTCGCCCCTTGAGCGTGATCGCCCTCGATGTCGACCATTTCAAGCGCGTCAATGACAAGCATGGCCACGAAGTCGGCGACAACGTGCTGCGCAGTCTGGGCAGCCAGCTCAAGGAACGGCTGCGGTCCTCGGATGTGGTGGCCAGGCTGGGTGGAGAGGAGTTCATGGTGCTGTTGCCGGACACTGCGCTGGACAAGGCGCTGGAGACCGCCCTGCAGCTGCTGGCCTCGGTCCAGGTCTATCCCGAGCCCGGCGTGGGGCGCATCACCGTCAGCGCCGGCCTGTCGGCATTGCGCCCGGAAGAGGAAGATGCCGCCGCCATGCTGCGCCGCAGTGATGAAGCGCTGTACGCAGCCAAGGCCGCAGGGCGCAATTGCGTCCAGGTCTTGGCATGACCCCCTGAGCGACTTCGCGGCAGGGGCCGTCCCCCCTGCGCGGGCCGCCGCTTCCCCCTCTCAACCTTCGGTGGAGGGGGGCGCCCGGCCAGGGACGGCAGCCTCGGTTCGGGGGGGCAGCCCAGGTGCGGCCCTTCCTCGCTGCCCCTTGCTGGGACACGCCAGTTACATAGGCTGCGGGTAGAGCGAGCGCCATGAATCCATGAGAGCCAAGGGCTTCGTTCAGAGGGGATCGGCCCCGCCATCGGCCCCGCCATCGGCCCCACCCACGCAGGGTGGTCGATCGAAATAGGCGCTCAGGCGCGCGCTCAAGGCACGCAGTTCCGGACAACCCATGGCCAGGGCTGTCGCCAGCTGCTCACGCGCATAGGCCGCATCGCCCAGCATCATGGCCGTACGCACGGCATGGCCGTGGCCTGCCATCTGCAAGATAAAGGCATCGAGCTCATGCTGCGGCCAGTAGGCACTGTGGCAGGCCGCGCGGCTGTCGGTAACATCACGGCCGCCACCCACGGGGCCATCGGCATTTTGCGCCGCCCCGTGCACTGCGGCGCGCCAAGCGGAACTCCATAACGCAAGCATAAAACCTCCTGATCCTGGCAAATGCCTTGTCAGCCCATGCTAAATGCTACGCCCCACCGCAACCAGACGGCGCACGGCCATGCCGCGTGTCAGGTTTTCTTGACAATGGCCAGGCCGCGCTCAGGCGCGCGGCAGGGTGACGCCGCTTTGTCCCTGGTACTTTCCGCCGCGGTCCTTGTAGCTGACTTCGCAGACTTCGTCGCTTTCGAAGAACAGCACCTGGGCGCAGCCTTCGCCCGCATAAATGCGTGCCGGCAGCGGTGTGGTGTTGGAAAACTCCAGCGTCACATAGCCTTCCCATTCGGGCTCGAACGGCGTCACGTTGACGATGATGCCGCAGCGCGCGTAGGTGCTCTTGCCCAGGCAGATCGTCAGCACATTGCGCGGGATGCGGAAATATTCCACCGTGCGGGCCAGCGCAAAGCTGTTGGGCGGAATGATGCAGCTGTCGCCTTCAAAGTCGACAAAGCTTTTCTCATCGAAGTTCTTCGGGTCCACCACGGTGCTGTGGATGTTGGTGAAGACCTTGAATTCAGGCGCGCAGCGGATGTCGTAGCCATAGCTGCTGGTGCCGTAACTGATGATTTTTCGGCCGTCGGCCTCGCGCACCTGACCGGGCTCGAAAGGCTCGATCATGCCGGTGCTTTCCGCCATGCGACGGATCCATTTGTCGCTCTTGATACTCATGGGAATTCCTGCCAATACTGCTTCAGACGCCTGAAAACCAAGCGTAACAGGCTATTTTGCTTGAGAAATAATGGTTTGCTCCACCACCCGGTCATCGCCCAGCACGATCATGGCAAACAGCAATTCGTCCAGATTGCGCGCGGCGCGCGTCTTGCGCGCCAGCAGCGGCGTGGCCTCGGGGTTGAGCAATACGAAGTCGGCTTCGCAGCCCGGCAGCAGGTTGCCGACCACACCCCCCAATCCCATGGCCGCCGCCGCCCCGCCCGTGTGCTGCCACCACAGATCCGTGGGCGACAGGCTCAGCCCGCGCTTGCTCTGGCCTTCGCGGCCCACGGTGTAGGCCGCCAGCATGGTGCGAAACGGCGAGAAACTGGTGCCCGCGCCCACATCGCTGGCCAGACCATAGGCAAAGCCGGCTTCCTGCGCGCTGCGGTAGTCGAAAAATCCGCTGCCCAGGAACAGGTTGCTGGTCGGGCTCACGGCCGCCGCCGCGCCGCGGGCGCGCATCAGCGCCCGGTCCTCGGCATCCAGATAAATGCAGTGCGCATAGACCGCGCGCTCGCGCAGCAGACCGAAATCGTCGTACACCGACAAATAGCTGCGCGCGCGTGGAAACAGCTCCCGCACCCAGCGCACTTCGTCGAGGTTTTCGGCCACATGCGATTGCACCCAGACATCGGGGTAGCGCGCGGCCAGCTCGCCGGCGCCGCGCAGCTGGGCTTCGGAGCTGGTCGGGGCAAAGCGCGGCGTGATGGCATAGCCCAGCCGATCCACGCCATGCCAGCGCTGGATCAGCGCTTCGGTGTCGAGCAGGCTTTGTTCGGTGGCATCGCGCACGCCGTCGGGCGAGTTGCGGTCCTGCAACACCTTGCCGGTGACCAGGCGCATCCGCGCTTTTTGCGCCGCCGCCATCAAGGCATCGACCGAGGCGCGATGGCTGGTGGCGAAGGCCAGGGCCGTGGTCACGCCATTGCGCAGCAACTCGGCAATGAAGAACTCCGCGACTTGCGCGCTGTAGTCGCCATCGACAAAGCGCTGCTCATGGGGGAAGGTGTAATTTTCCAGCCAGGGCAGCAGGCCGTCGGCGGGCGCGCCTATGACATCGGTTTGCGGGTAATGGATGTGCAGATCGACAAAGCCCGGCGCGATCAGCCGCCCAGGGAAATGCTGTACCGGCAGGCCGGCAAACTGGGGGGCGAGCTGGGCCCAGCTGCCCGAGGCCTGCACGCAGGCGCGGCCGTCGGGCGCGCGTGCCACGGCCAGCAGACCGTCCTCGTCATAAAGGGCCTGGCCCTGGGGGGTGAAGCGCAACAAGCCACTGCGGTAGATGTCCATGCCGCCGAGCTTAACGGCGATGCGCTCTGCGCGCCTGCGCATATTCCCGATCCAGCGCGCTTACTGCGTCAGCTTGCCCTGCACGCCTTCGACCAGCCAGTTCATGGTGAGAATCTGCGCATCGCTGAGCTGGCTGCCCTTGGGGATCACCACCTGCCCGCTGTTGTCGCGCACGTCGGCGCCGCCCGCGGCAAACGGCAGCAAGCGGCCCTGGGCCATTTGCTGCTGGCGCGCCAGCACCTCTTTTTGCACCGCCTGGGGCACGCTCCGCCCGAACGCCTCGAGCCGGATCATGCCTTCGCGCACGCCGCCCCAGACATCGCCGCTGGTCCAGCTGCCGTCCAGCACGGCGCGCGCGCGCCGCGTGTAGTAGTCGCCCCACTGGTGGGTCACGGCCAGGATTTGCGCATCCGGCGCCACCTGGCGCATGTCCGAGTGGTAGGCCACGGCAAACTTGCCGCGCTCCTGCGCCGCCACCATCACCGCGTTCGACGCGGAATGAAAGGCCAGCACGTCGGCGCCCTGGTTCATCAGCGTCATCGCCGCATCGCGTTCCTTGGAAGGATCGAACCAGGTGTTGAGCCAGACCACCTTGACCTGGGCCTGCGGGTTGACCGAGCGCATGCCCAGCGCGAACGCATTGATGCCCTGCAGCACTTCGGGAATGGGAAAGCCCGCCACATAGCCGGCCACGCCGGTCTTGCTCATGCGCGCTGCGGCAATCCCAGACAGGTAACGCCCTTCGTAGTAGCGGGCGTTGGCCGTGGCCACGTTGGCCGTGCGCTGGTAGCCGGTGATGGACTCGAATCGCACATCCGGAAACTCGGCGGCAACGCGCAGCGTGGGCACCATGTAGCCAAAGCTGGTGGTGAAGATCAGCTTATGGCCGCTGCGCGCCAGATCGCGGATCACGCGCTCGGCGTCGGGCCCTTCGGCCACGTCGGCCACCACGGTGGTCTGCAGCTGCTTGCCCAGCGCGGCTTGCGCCGCCAGGCGTCCGGCGTCGTGCTGGCGCGTCCAGCCGGCTTCGAGCACCGGCGTGACATACACAAAGGCCGCGGACAACGGCTTGCCGGAGGTTTGAGAAAAAGCGGGGGTGAAAAAACAGGCGGCCGCGAACACGGCTGCGAGGTTTTTGTACATGGTGGTCCTCTACATGGCCCGGAAACAAACAAGGCTTGCAGCAGCGGGCACTGACTGCAAGCGGGAAGAATTCTAGCCCGGGAGGACCGAAATCCGCCGCCACAAGGTCTCTGATCTGACAAGCGCCAAGCCCGTGGCACGGCCACAATGCAGTCAAGCCCATTCACCAAGGAGAGCCTTGCCATGCCTGAGTTTGTCGACCATTCGCCCCCGGGAGAATGCATTTTCTGTCGCATCGTCCAGCAGGAGCTGCCGGCGGCCCTTGTCTACGAAGATGCGCTGACCCTGGCCTTCATGGACATAGGCCAGGTCACGCCCGGCCATGTGCTGGTCGCGACCCGGCGCCACGCAGCCACCTTGCTGGAGTTGACGCCGGCCGAAGCCGCGGCCGTGATGCAGACCGCCCAGCGCATGGCCCAGGCCGTGCAGACGGCGTTCGCGCCGGCCGGCATCACCTTGCTGCAGGCCAACGGCGCGGCCGGCGGCCAGACCGTGGCCCATTTCCATATGCATGTGGTGCCGCGCCACGCGGACGACGGCATCAAGCTCAGCTGGCCGCGCAAGGAGCCGGGGGCTGAAATCCTGGCCGGCTACGCGCAGCGCCTGCGCCAAGCCTTGGTGGACTGAACGGCGTCAGCTACACCCGCAGCCCATGCAACTGGTGTGCCCCAGCCGAGGGGCACCGAGCAAGGGCCGCCCCGCAGCGAGGGTGCCGTCCCCCTCAGGGGGAAGCGGCGCCAGCCGCTCAGGGGGTGCCGATAACATTCTCCATCCCATGGCGCACAAAGCAGGCGTCGAGCTGCTCCATCCACGCAGCCTTGCTCGCCGCGCTGGCAAAGCTGGCCTCCAGGCTGTTGCGCGCGAGCTGGTAGGCCTGGCGCGCGCCCATGCCGGTGGCGGCGAACAGCTGCACGAAGTTTTCGTTGATATAGCCGCCGAAATAGGCCGGGTCGTCGGAGTTCACCGTCGCCACTAGACCGGCTTCGAGCAGCTGCGGCAGGTTGTGCTCGGCCAGATCGGGGAAGACCTGCAGCATCTGGTTGGACAGCGGGCACACGGTGAGCGCAATACGCTCGCGCGCCAGCCGCTGGACCAGCGCCGCGTCCTGCAGCGCCTGCACGCCGTGGTCCACGCGTTCGACCTGCAGCACGTCCAGCGCGCTCCAGATATAGGCCGGCGGACCTTCTTCGCCGGCATGGGCCACCAGGCGCAGGCCCAGCGCGCGGCAACGCGCAAACACGCGCGCGAACTTCTCGGGCGGGTGGCCCAGCTCGCTGCTGTCCAGCCCGACGCCGATGAAACGGTCGCGCAAAGGCATGGCCTGGGCCAGCGTGACCAAGGCCTCTTCCTCGCTCAGGTGGCGCAGAAAGCACAGGATGAGGTCGCAGGAAATGCCCCAGTCGCGCTCGGCCTCGCGGCAGGCGCGGTACAGGCCGTTGATCACCGAAGCCATGGGCACGCCACGCGCCGTATGGGTTTGCGGGTCGAAGAAGATTTCGGCACGCACCACGTTGTCGCGCACGGCCCGTGCCAGGTAGGCGCGCGCCATGTCGTAGAAGTCCTGCTCGTGCAGCAGCACGCTCGCACCGGCGTAATAGATGTCGAGAAAACTCTGCAGATCGGTGAAGGCGTAGGCACGGCGCAGCGCCGCCACATCGGCATAGGGCAGCTCCACCTGGTTGCGCTCGGCCAGCGCGAAGATCAGCTCCGGCTCCAGCGAGCCTTCGATATGGATATGCAACTCGGCCTTGGGCATGTCGCGCAGCAAGGCCATCAAGGGCGACTCGGGCAGAACGGTGGACATCAGCAGACTCCGAAAGAAACGCCGCGCGATTTGAGGTAGCGGCGGTAAGCGGACGACATGCGATCGGCCGCGGAATGCAGCTCTGCGCGCGGATCGAGCGGCAGGCACTTGGGTTGTTGCGACTCCAGCACCGGTTGGTCCTGGACGAAAATGGTGTGCTGGAACGCCTGCAGCTTTTCGTCGGGGGTCTCGAAATCAGCCACCGCCAGGCGGAACCAGACGCGGCTGCTCTCGGGCGTCACGGGGCAGATGAACAGGCCTATGGATTCGTACCAGCCCTCCTTGCTCGTGCCTTCCTCGGGCAGCTTGTTGAGCAAGGCCGTGTAGGGATCGGTCACCTCATAGGTGTAATGCACTTCGGCCGCGGCCGTGGAATGCAGATTGGACTGCGGCTGAACCGCCTTGCAATTCGTCGCCTTGACGCCGGTGGGCGTGTTCTCTACCTGGTAAGGCGCCATGGCCGTGGCATCGCGCGAGCCCAGCCAGCCTTCGTGCACAAAGCCGAAATGCGACATGTCGAGAAAATTCTCGATGATGCGCGGCGCGCTGGCTGCAACGTCGTAAGGCCCGCAAAGGACTTTGCGCAGCTTGTCGTCGTCTTCGGCGGCGAAGACCGGCAGCGGCGTGTCAGCGGCCTCGAGCTGCACCCAGACCAGGCCATAGGCCTCCTGCACCGCGAACGAGCGCACGCAGTGCGCGGGCGGCGGCACGAACTCGGGCACGGCGGGCACCTGCGCGCAGTGGCCGTCGCTGGCGAACTGCCAGCCGTGATACGGACACTCCAGCCGGTCACCGCTGACGCGGCCCATGGACAGGCGTGCGCCCCGGTGGGGGCAGCGGTCGACAAAGGCCAGCACCTCGCCCGCCAGATCGCGCCACAGCACCAGCTCCTGTTCCAACAAACGCACAGCCAGGGGCGCGTGCACTACTTCTTGGGCCAAGGCCACCGGATGCCAGAGTGTTTTTTCCATCATGAAAGTGTATTCGTCATGCAGAGGGCCGCCCGAAGGCGGCCCTTGATTCCAACCGTTAAAACGGTTTACTTCTTGTCGCCGCCGGGGATGTTGCCTTCCACGCCCTTGACGTAGAAGTTGATGCCCGAGAGGAACTTGTCATCGGCCACGGCGTCGGCCGCCAGCACGGGCTTGCCATCCTGGCCGGCAATCGGGCCCTTCCAGATGGAGAAGCTGCCGTCCTTGAGGCCTGCACGCACGGCGTCGACCTTGGCCTTGATTTCCGCGGGCACGTCTTCGGCGATGGACACCAGGTCGATCGCGCCTTCCTTCACGCCCCACCAGCTGGAACCCGTGGCCCAGGTGCCATTGAGCACGTCGTTGGTGGCCTTGGTGTAGTAAGGCGTCCAGTTGATGACGGCCGAACCCAGGTGGGCCTTGGGACCGTAGGCGGTCATGTCCGAATCCCAGCCGAAAGCGCGCTTGCCCTTTTCCTGGGCCGTCTTCAGCACGGCGGGCGAATCGGTGTTCTGGAACAGTACGTCGGCGCCGCCGTTGATCAGCGAAGTCGCGGCTTCGGTTTCCTTGGGTGGGCTGAACCACTCATTGACCCAGACCACCTTGGTCTTGATCTTGGGGTTGACCGACTGCGCGCCCAGCGTGAAGCTGTTGATGTTGCGGATCACTTCGGGAATCGGCACCGAACCGACCACGCCCAGGGTGTTGGTCTTGGTCATGCCACCGGCGATGACGCCGGCCATGTAGGCGCCTTCATAGGTGCGGCTGTCGTAGGTGCGCACGTTCTCGGCGGTCTTGTAGCCCGTGGCGTGTTCGAACTTCACCTTGGGGAAGTCGGGCGCGAGCTTTTGCAGCGCTTCCATGTAGCCAAAGGTCGTGCCGAAGATCAGCTGATTGCCCTGGCCGGCCATGTCGCGCAGCACGCGCTCGGCATCCGGGCCTTCGGGCACGCTTTCCACGTAGCTCGTCTTGATCTTGTCGCCAAATTCCTTTTCCAGGGCCTTGCGCGCCTGGTCGTGGGCGAACGACCAGCCGCCATCGCCGACCGGACCGACATACGCAAACGCGATCTTCAGCGGCTCGGCCTTGGCCGGCGCTTCGGCCACGGGTGCGGGCGCAGGCGCCGCTGCGGGCTCCTCTTTCTTGCCACAGCCGGCCAGGGCTGCCGCGGCCACGGCGGTCAGCGCCGCCAGCTTGAACATCGAACGCTTGTGCAGATCAGTCATATTTCTTCCTAGAAAAAACAGGGTCACAACAATAGGAAAACGGTCGGGGCTTGCCCCGGGGAGGCACGTTCAATGTATCAGCAAGTAACGTGCCTGCCTGTTGCTTACTTGCCAGCGCCGGGCACGTTGCCTTCGATGCCAGCCACGTAGAAGTTGATGCCGCTCAGGAAAGCATGGTCGCCCACGGCCGCATCGGCCAGTTGTTCCTTGCCGCCGTTGTCCTTGAGCGGGCCCTTCCAGATGTGGAACGTGCCGTCCTTGAGGCCGGCCTTGGCAGAAGCCACCTTGTCCTTGAGTTCCTGGGGCACGTCGTCGGCGATGCTCACCAGGTCCATGGCGCCTTCCTTGACGCCCCACCAGTGCTGGCCGGTGCTCCAGGTGCCCGCCAGCATGTCCTGCGTGACCTTGCGGTAGTACGGCAGCCAGTTGATTTCGGCCGAAGCCAGGTGGGCCTTGGGCGCGTAGGCGCTCATGTCCGAATCCTTGCCGAAAGCGCGCACACCGCGCTCTTGCGCCGTCTTGAGCACGGCGGGCGAGTTGGTATTCTGGTAGAGCACGTC
>JAMNYN010000471.1 GCA_023622805.1 Pseudomonadota bacterium
CCAGGCGGTGCCCGCTGCGATCGAACAGGCCCACGCCCAACTCGTCTTCCAGCTTGCGCAGCAGGATGCTCAGGGGCGGCTGGGTCATGTGCAGGCGCACTGCGGCGGCAGAAACACTGCCCAGCTCGTAGACCGCGATAAAACATTTCAGTCGGTGCTCATCCATATACAAACTATATACAAACCATACCCAATATATATTAGACGATATTGATTGGCATTTCTATACTCCCGCCAGTCGTCCCAAGAAGCGGTCCAAAGTCTTTCCCGAAAAAGACCGGCGAACGGTTCTAAGAGGTCGACAGCTATCCATATGAGACAAAAATGCAGCACATCCGACGTCGGTTTCTGGGCCTGGCCATCACCACCTTTCTGACGCCCATGCTGGGCCTGAATGCGGCCCATGCCGAAGCGGATTGGCCGCGCCGCCCGATCAAGATCGTCGTGCCCTACCCGCCAGGCGGCACCGCGGACATCATGGGCCGCCTGGTGGCCAACAAGCTGAGCAAGGCCTTCCCCAAGGTCAGCGTGGTGGTGGAAAACATCACCGGCGGCGCCACCGTGCCCGGGACCATGGCCGTGCTGCGCGATCCGGCCGACGGTCACACCCTGTTCATGGCCAGCGACAACACGCTCAACATCAACCGCTGGCTGCTCAAGGATGTGCGCTACGACGGCGACCGGGATTTCACGCCGGTCTCGGTCTTCGTGACCTACCCCCACTGGCTGATCGTCAACGGCCAGGGACCCTACAAGAGCTTTGACGATCTGGTCAAAGCCATTCGCGCCAAGCCCGGCAAGGTGTCTATCAGCGTGAACACCGTGGGCGGAGCCGCCTACCTGGCGCTGGACAACTGGCGCCGGGAAAACGGCCTGAACTTCGAGATCGTGCCCTACCGCGTCTCGCCACCGGCCGTTGCCGACCTGATCGGCGGCCACATCGACGCCCACCTGGACGTCGTGGGCTCGTCCATGGCCCATGCGCGCAGCGGCCGCGTGCTGCCGGTGACCGTGCTGCAGAACACGGCGCTCAAGGAATTCCCGCAGGCCATCCCGCAAAACGACCGCGACCCCAAGGCCTTGACGGCGCGCGTCAACCTGTCCGTGGTCGTGCGCACCGGCACGCCGGAACCCATCGTGGAGGCGCTGTACGCGGCCTTGAAGACAGGCGTCAAGGACGAGGATTTCGTCAAGACGGTGGACATGATGGGCCTGGGCACGGTGATGTATGAGCCCCGCAAATCCAAGGCCTTCCTGCAGCAGGAAACCCAGCGCTACCGCGTGCTGATCGAAAAGTCCGGCCTGGAAAAGCAGTAAGAAAAGAAAGCCACGCCATGAAGTTTGTTGTTGCGCTGATCCGCCACGAAACCAATACCTTTTCGCCCGTCGGTACGCAACTGACCGACTTCCGGCGCGGCACCGGCGGCACCGGCCCGGCCTATGGCGATGCGGCCCGCAAGGCCTGCGAAGGCACGAACAGCGCCGCCGCCGCCTACCTGGACCTGGCCCGCGAAATGGGCGCCGAAGTCGATTTTGCGATCTGCGCCAATGCCGTGCCCAGCGGGCTGGTGACGCGCGCAGCCTTTGAAAGCCTGTGCGACACGGTGGTACGCAGCGTCAGCCAGGGCTGCGATGCCGTGCTGCTGGACCTGCACGGCGCCATGGTGGTCGACGGCTTCCCCGATGCCGAAGGCGAGCTGCTGCGCCGCATCCGCGCCTGCACGCCCGCCGGCCTGCCGATAGGCGTGGCCCTGGACTTCCACGCCAATTTCAGCGCGGAACTGATACGCCACGCCACGGCAATTGCCGGCTACTGCACCTACCCGCACATCGACATCTATGAGACCGGCGTGCGCGTGGGCCGCAGCATACGCGCGCTGCTGGAACAACGCAGCCAGCCGGTGATGTTGTGGCGCCGCCTGCCGATGCTCACCCACATGCTGCGCCAGACGCCCTCCATGCAGCCCATGAAGGACATCATGGACCGCGCCATGCAGGCCGAGCGCGACGGCGAAGTCTGCAATGCCTCGGTGTTCGGCGGCTTCCCGCTGGCCGACATCGCCTGTGCCGGTCTGTCCGTGGTCATCGTCGCCGAACGCGACCAGATCGCAGCCGGCAACCGCCTGCTCGATGAGCTGTGCGATCTGGCCTGGTCGCGCCGCGCCGATTTCGTCTTCCCGGCCGAGCCGGTGACGCAATCCGTGGCCTATGCCAAGACGCTGGAGCAAGGCCCGGTGATCCTGGTGGACCATGGCGACAACTGCGGCGCAGGCGGCACGACGGACATCATGGCGGTGCTCGAGGAAGTGCTGCGCCAGGGCCTGGAAGACGTGGTCGCCGGCCCCTTCTGCGATCCCGCGACGGTGGCCGTCCTGTTCGAGCAAGGCGTGGACGCCGAAGTGACGGTGGACCTGGGCGGCAAGATCGACATGCCGGCCCTGGGCCTGATCGGCCAGCCGCTGCGCCTGACCGGCGTGGTCGAACGCCTCACCGATGGCGAATACACCGTCACCGGCCCGATGTTCACCGGCATGCGCCTGAGCCTGGGACGCACGGCCGTGCTGCGCGTGGGCAGCGTGCGCATCTTCATCTCCGAACGGCCGCAGGAGCCCAACGACACCGGCGTCTTCACCCATGCGGGCATAGACCCGACGCAGTCAAAGTACGTGCTGCTCAAGTCGCGCCAGCACTTCCGTGCGGGGTTCGAACCGTTCGCGCGCCACATCGTGCTGATCAGCGGCCCGGGCGTGTGCAGCTCGGACTATGCGCTGTTCCCGTTCCAGCACCTGAGCCGCCCGATCTACCCGCTGGACGCCGACGCCAGCCTGGCCCATGCGCAAAGCTGGATCCACGGCGCGGATTGAGGCAGCAGACCAGCCGGGTGCCACTCAGCCGCGCATGACCTCGATGCTGTAAAGCCCCCAGGGGCACAGCGCGAATCGCTCCTTGAGCGGCTGGTCCTTGAACGCGGCCAGCGTATCGGCCTCATAGACGGCCCACTGCGGGCCCAGGCCGCCCAGCGCGAGCGGTGCACCGTCCATCTCGGTGGCCACGATCATGCGATAGCGGCGCGCATCCGCCAGGCTCAGCGGCACGACATAGCCATCCACCGCTCTGAGCCCGAGCATGACCTCACTGGCAGGCGGCACGCCCGCCAACTCCAGCACGCTGGTCAACAGCGGGCCAGAGAGCGCATGCCGCTTGGCGTCATATTCGAGCGTGGTGCGGATGTGCACGACCGGCAGGCCGCGCAAGGCTTCCGCGTTGAGCACATAGGCCTTGTCGAACTGGACGCCATGCTTGACCAGCAACTGATCGAGCGCCGCATCGACCGGCCCCCGGTTGGACTTGCCGATCAGCCCGCTGACCGTGAGCAGACCCGGGCTCTTGCGCGTCGCCTGCGCCGGCGCGGCCTGGACCGCAGGCAGCATTCCGGCAAGTGCCGCAGCACCCAAAAAGTGTCGTTTGTGCATCAGGCCATTGTGGCGCAGCAGGCCGGCCGGCGTCCAGCCAGTCAGGGCCTACCACAGCGGTCGGCGCTTGAGCATGGCCTGGAATTTCTCATGCACGACGATGCCGGTGTTCAGCCGCATCCAGGGACTGACCCCGCCCGGATTCACGCTGAAAATGCGCCCCGGCGCCACGGTGATCTGCTCCGCGGTGAGGTACTCCGACAGCGCCAGGGAGTCGTCGAGTCCGTCAAACCGCACCCACATGTACAGGCTCTCCTGGGGATCGCAGAAAAAATGGGCGCCGGCATCCGCCAGCAGTCTGCGCGACTGCGCGGTGGCCTGTGCCACATGCGACTTCAGCGCGCTGATGTGCTTGGCATAGGTGCGCTCGCGCAGGATGGTGTCCACCGTGCGCTCCGCATATTCCGAGCTGCTGACATGCACGATGGACTTCAAGTCGGCCAGTTCGGACGCCATGTCCGAGCTGCAGGCGATGAAGCCCACGCGCAAGGCAGCGGACAGCGACTTGGAAAACGTGCCGATGTAGATCGTGCGCTGCAGCTGGTCCAGCGCCGACAGCCGCGTCTGCTCATGCGGCTTGAGGTCGGCCAGCGGGTCCATCTCCACCAGCAGCAGATTGTATTTTTCGGCCAGCGCCAGCAAGCGCCTGGCCTTGTCCGCGCTGATGTCCGAGCCCGTGGGATTGTGGCCGATCGACTGCACGAAGAACAGCCGCGGGCGCTTGCGGATCAGCACCTGCTCGAGCACCTCCAGGTTCGGGCCATCGGCCAGCCGGGGAATGCCGGCGATCTCCGCCCCATGCACCTTGAGCTTGCCGAACAGGAAGTAATAGCCCGGGTCGTCGACCAGCACCGTCGCACCCGGCGGAATCATGTAGCGCAGTACCAGGTCCATGGCCTGGTTCGCACCATGGGTCAGCAGGATTTGCCGGGGGTCGGTTTCAATGCCCAGGCCTCCGAGCTTGCGCACCAATTGCTGGCGCAGCGGCAGGTAGCCGTAGCGGTTGCCATAGCTGAAAAGCGCCCCCAGCCCGCCGCGCGCCACCTTGTGATGCACACGGTCCAGGCGCGCGCCGGCGAGCCACTCGGCCGGCGGCATGCCGTCCGCCGCGCGAATGGCCTGGGGATCGACCTTGAGCTGCTCGCGGATGAGCCAGACGATGTCCTTGGCACGCCCCAGCCCGTGCTCCGGCGTGTCCATGTCGGCCGGCGCGGCGATGTCCTTGACATAAAAGCCCGCGCCGCGCCGCGGCTCCACCAGCCCCCGCGCCACCAGCAGCTCGAACGCGGCCACCACCGTGTTCTTGCCATAGGCGCGCTCGCGCGTGATTTCGCGCAGGGACGGCAGTTTTTCCCCCACTTTGTACGCGCCCTGGCGGATTTCCCTTTCCAGGGAATCCGCAAGGATCTTGAAACCTGCAAGCAATGTAGCCATGGAATCTGTTCTCGCTAACTGTACCTGCTTCAAAGGGTACAGCACCCCTAAAGTAGCGGGCAAGACAAGGCCCCCATTTTCGGGAAGACCCTGCCCCCCGCTTTTGCACTGCCCGCCAAGGAACCCCATGACCCGCGACTCCCGCCTGCCCTCCATGCGCTCGATGACACCTCTGGAGCGCCTGCGCCACATCTCCGCAGCCGCCGGCCTTTCGGCCGAGGACCAGCAACTCCTGACCCAGCCGGGCGCCCTGCCCCTGGACGTGGCCGACGGGATGATAGAAAACGTCGTCGGCACTTTCGAGCTGCCGCTGGGCGTCGCCAGCAACTTCCTGATCAACGGCAAGAACCTGCTGGTGCCCATGGTGGTCGAGGAGCCTTCGGTGGTGGCCGCGGCCTCCTTCATGGCCAAGCTGGCCCGCGACAGCGGTGGCTTTTTCACCTCGTCGACGCTGCCGCTGATGCGCGCCCAGATCCAGATCGTGGGCATGAGCGACCCCCATGGCGCGCGCCAGGTCGTGCTGGAGCACAAGGCCGAGATCATCGCCCGCGCCAACGCCAAGGACACGGTGCTGATCGGCATGGGCGGCGGCTGCAAGGACGTCGAAGTCCATGTGTTCGACAGCACGCCCCGGGGCCCCATGGTGGTGGCGCACCTGATCGTCGATGTGCGCGACGCCATGGGCGCCAACACCGTCAACAGCATGGCCGAAGCGGTGTCGCCCTATATCGAGCAGATCACAGGCGCCACGGTGCGTCTGCGCATTCTCTCCAACCTGGCCGACCTGCGACTGGCGCGCGCGCGCGTGACGCTGTCGCCGGAAATCCTGACCACGGCGGAGTACACCGGTCACGAAGTCATAGAAGGCGTGCTCGATGCCTACACTTTCGCCCAGATCGACCCCTACCGCGCCGCCACGCACAACAAGGGCATCATGAACGGCATCGACCCGGTGATCGTGGCCACGGGCAATGACTGGCGTGCGGTGGAAGCCGGCGCGCATGCCTGGGCCGCGCGCTCGGGCCGCTACACCTCGCTCACCCGCTGGGAAAAGAACCAGCAAGGCCATCTGGTCGGCAGCATCGAGCTGCCCATGCCGGTGGGCCTGGTGGGCGGCGCCACCAAGACCCATCCGCTGGCACGCTGGGCGCTGCGCCTGATGCAGGTGCAAAGCGCGCAGGAGCTGGGCGAAATCGCCGCGGCCGTGGGACTGGCGCAGAACCTGGCGGCCCTGCGCGCGCTGTCCACCGAAGGCATTCAGCGCGGCCACATGGCCTTGCATGCGCGCAACATCGCACTGCTGGCGGGCGCGACCGGTGGCGAGATCCAGCGCATCGCGGCGCTGATGGCCCAGGAGAAGAATGTCAGCGTGGACCGGGCCAAGGCCTTGCTGGCGACCAGCGCATAAGCCTTGCGACGGGCCGGGCCCGGCCTGGCCCGGCCCGGCAGGCGTCAGCCGCGCTTTTTCAGCGCGCGCAGGTCCAGCATGCCCGGCGCCTGGCGCGGGTCGGCGCCGCGCGCGAAGATCGCGTGTTTCTGGATCTTCTGCGTGCCGGTGGTGGGAATCTGCGGCGTGAACCAGATCCAGCCCGGCGCCTTGTAATAGGCCATGGCTTGGTGGCAATGCTGGAAGATGGCCTGCGCCAGCGCCGATGGATCGCCGCTGTCAGGCACGCCGGCCTTGAGCACGATGCAGGCCAGCACCTCTTCCTCGCGAACTTCGTCGGCCACCGCCATGACGGCGGCCTGCTCCACCCAGGGATGGGTCAGCAGCATGGCTTCGACTTCGGCGGCGGCAATGTTTTCACCCGAGCGCCGGATGATGTTCTTGCGCCGGTCGACGAAATGGAACATGCCGCTGTCATCGCGCACCACCATGTCGCCGGTATGAAACCAACCGCCGCGCCAGGCGCTTTCGGTGGCCGCGGCATCGTCCAGGTATTCGCTGAAGAAGTCCTTGCGCGGTGTCTCTGCGGAATGCCGAATGACCAGCTCGCCCGGCGTGCCGTAGGGCACTTCCTGGTCAAGATCGTCGACGGCCTTGGCCTGCACGCCTTCCACGGCCCGCCCGAAAGCCCGGCTGCCGACCTGGCGCGGCGCATGGCAATCCACCATGGCGCGCACCATCTCGGTCATGCCCCACAGCTCCAGCAGCGGAAAGCCAAAGCGCTCTTCGAAGGCCGCATGCAGCTGCGGCTCGACCCCGGCGCCAAAGCCGAAGCGAACGCAGTGGTCGCGGTCCTCGGCCGTAGGCGGTTGCAACTGCAGCAGCTGGATCACCACCCCCAGGTAGTGGACGATGGTCGCGCGGGTCTGGCGCACTTCCTGCCACCAGCGCGAGGGCTGGAAACGGTCGGTCTGCACCTGGCAGCCGCCGGTGAGCAACATGCAGTAGAAGGACAGGATGGACGCGTTCACATGGAACAGCGGCAGCGGGTTGTAAAGCCGCTCCGCCCCTTCACGGATGCTGGCCAGGCCGCCGCGCGTGGCATAGGCATGGCCCGCGGCCACCTCATAGTGGTGTGACAGCACGCAGCCCTTGGGCCGCCCCGTGGTGCCCGACGTGTAGAGAATGCTGGCCGGCGTGTCCGGCCCCACCTGCCCGCTTTGCGCGGGGCGCGCCGCGACGGGCAGGCCCTCTTCACACTGTTCCCAGACCACGACCTGCGGGCGATGCCGGCTTTCGCCCAGCGCGGCCTCGGTCGCGCCGACATGGCTGGCGAGCACCAGCAGTAGATCCAGCCGGGCATGGTCTATCAGATAGGCGAACTCACCCGTGCGATAGTCGGGGTTGACGGGCACGCAGCACACGCCCAGCGCATTCAGCGCCAGCTTGTGCAGCATGTGCTCGGGCCGGCTCTCGAGCAGCAGGCCCACGCGATGCCCCAGGCCGTAACCGGCCTGCTGGTAGTCGCGCATCAGCTGGCGCACCTGGGCGGCCGCATCGGCGTAGCTGATCTCGTAGCCTTGCGGATGGTAGTTGCGCGCCGGATTGACCGGAACGGCCATCAGGCTGTTGTCGGCGTAGCGTTGCGCGGCTTGGAAAAACACCTCGCCAATGGTGCTGGCGTCATGGATGGCAATCACAGGCAGTCCTTGTACCTTGTATTCAATGGCTGCCGAGGTATGCGGCACGGATCTTGGGGTCGGCACGCAGCTCCCGGCCTGTGCCCTGCATGGTGATGCGCCCGGTTTCCAGCACATAGGCGCGGTCTGCCACTGCCAGCGCCTGGTTGGCCATCTGCTCGACCAGCAAGATCGTGACCTCTTTTTGCTGCAGGCCGCGGATGATGGCGAAGATCTCCTTGACGATCAGCGGCGCCAGTCCCAGCGAAGGCTCGTCGAGCAGCAGCAGCTTGGGCTTGGCCATCAGCGCGCGGGCAATGGCCAGCATTTGCTGCTCGCCGCCCGACATGGTCCCCGCCATCTGGTCCTGGCGTTCGCGCAGGCGGGGAAAGGCGTCGAACTGGGCCTCGATGTCCTCGTCCAGCGCCTGGCGGCTCACTTTGCGGTGGTAGGCACCGAGCAGCAGGTTGTCGCGCACGGTCTGGTCGGCAAACACCTGCCGGCCTTCGGGCGACTGCGCAATGCCCAGAGGCACGCGCAAATGGCCTGGCAGGCGCGTGATGTCCTGTCCTTCAAACAGGATGCTGCCGGTGGCCGCCGGCTCCAGCCCGGACAGGGCTTTCATCAAGGTGCTTTTCCCCGCGCCGTTGCCACCAATCATGGTGACCACTTCTCCGGCATGCACTTCCAGGCTGATGCCGCGCAAGGCCTGCACCGCGCCATAGTTCACCTGCAGGTCGTTGACTTTGAGCAAGGCTTTCTCAGACATGGCTTTCTCCCAGGCCCAGGGGGGCACGCACCGGCGCGGGATGCGGCGGCGCCAGGTCCTCCTCCTCCTCGTCCGTTCCCAGATAGGCGGCAATCACGCGCGGGTTGCTCTGCACCGCCGTCGGCAGCCCTTCGGCAATTTTTTCACCGTAATCGAGCACGATCACGTGATCGGAAATAGCCATGACCAGGTCCATATGGTGTTCGATCAGCAAGATGGTGATGCCCAGGTTGCGGATGCTGCGGATCACATCCACCAGCTCCGCCGTTTCCTGGGGGTTGAGACCCGCGGCCGGCTCATCGAGCAGCAGCAGTTGGGGGCGCGTCGCCAGCGCGCGCGCCAGTTCCACGCGGCGCTGCACGCCATAGGGCAAGCTGCCGGCGAGCGCCTGGGCGTGGGCCTGCAAGCCCAGGAACTGCAGAATCTGCAAGGACTCGGTCGTGGCCTTGACTTCATCCCTGGCCGCCGTGGGCAGGCCCAGCAGGTAGGCCCAGAAACCGGCGCGAATATGCTGGTGCAAACCCAGCTTCACGTTGTCTATCACCGACATGTCGGCAAACAGCTTGAGGTTCTGGAAAGTGCGTCCCAGGCCCATATTGCAGATCTGGTGGACAGGCCGACCCACGATGCTGGTGCCGCGGAACTCGATGCTGCCCTTGCTCGGCGGGACGATGCCCGACAGGATGTTCAGCAACGTGGTCTTGCCCGCGCCGTTGGGGCCGATCAGCGAATGCACATGGCCGGTCTGGATCTCTATGTCCAGGTTGTTGGTGGGCACCACGCCGCCATAGGCCTTGTAAAGACCTTGCGTGCGCAGCAGCACCTGGCCGCCGGGCTGGCCGTCGCGCGGCGCCCATGCCATGGGCGGCAGATCGGAGCGCTCAGGCATGGCCTTTTGCGCGCCACGGCGGCGAAACATCCCGGACAGCGCTCCCGACAGTCCGTCGGGCATCGCATACAGCGCGAACAGCAGCAGCGCGCCGTAAGTGAAATGCTGCACGCCCGGCCAGCGCGCCAGGAAGGCATCCAGCAGCGTCAGCACCACGGCGCCCAGCAAGGGGCCGTAGACGGAGCGCCCGCCGAACAGCACGATCAGCAGGAAGAACACCGACAGATTGAAAGTGATGAAGTCGGAGTTGATGTACTGGTTCTGCTGGGTGATCAGCGCGCCGGCAAAACCGCAGGTGACGGCGCTGATGACAAAGGCCAGCACCTTGTACCTGTAGACGCTCACGCCCACGCTCTCGGCCGCCACTTCAGCGGTATTCACGGCCATGAAGGCCCGGCCGAACTTGCCGCGCAGAAAGGAGCGCAGCATCAAATGCGTGGCCAGCCCCAGCAGCAGCACCAGCCACACCCATTGCCGCGCATCCAGCATCTCGCCGTTGAACGTCAACGGCAGCACGCCGTAAATGCCCTGCTGGCCGGCAAACACATCCTGCCATTCGGAGACCACTTTCTCCACCACCACGCCAAAGCCTATGGTCACCATGGCCAGCGCCGGCCCCTTGACGCGCAGCGCCGGCAAGGCGATCACAACGCCGAACACGCCGGCCATCACGCCGGCGGCGGCGAAGGCCAGCCAGGGGTTCCAG
>JAMNYN010000547.1 GCA_023622805.1 Pseudomonadota bacterium
TGGGTCGAGAAAAGCCGCGCACTGGGCATCGACTACGGACTGCGCTCGCAGCTCGACGGCCGGCGCTATGGGACCGGCGACGACTTCCGCGGCGCAGGTGGCGACGACCGCCTTGCCGCAGCAAGCTTGCCCGCTAGTCTCACACCGGCACAGGCCGTCGTGCAATACGCCATCAACCACCTGACGGAGCGCGAAGCCGTCGTGCGTGAAACCATGCTGATGGCCACGGCGCTGCGCCGCGCGGTCGGGCTGGCGGGGCCGGACGAGGTTCGTACCGAAATCAAACGGCTCGTCGGCCAAGGCGCGCTGATCGAAGCCTTGCCGGTGTATCGCATGGCCGACCGCATGGACGGACCGGCGCTTTCCTGCGCCGGCTGGAAAAGCCACCTGCAGGAGTTGAAAAACTGGTCGCACAAGCAAGCCCAGCAGTACGTCAGCCTGGCGATCCAGCGCGGCTCGCTCGTACCCGTCGAAAAACGTTACACAACCCAGAAGGCACTGGCCCGCGAGAAAGCCATTCTTGCCATCGAATCCGCGGGGCGCGCAGCTGTCGCGCCGCTCATGGAGGCCGGTGCAGCGAAGACAGCGCTCGCAGCCTCCAACCTCAATGCCGGCCAGCGGCTCGCCGTGGCAGCCATCGTGAGTTCCAACCATCGATTCATCGGCATCCAGGGCGACGCGGGGACGGGCAAGACCTACACCTTGAATCAGGCCGTCGCGCTCATCCAGCAAGTGTCGGATGCCAGAGGAAGCTATCGCACCGTCGCGCTTGCGCCCTATGGAAACCAGGTCAAGGCACTGAAGAATGAGGGGTTGGAAGCCCATACGCTGGCGAGCTTTCTACGCACCATGGACAAGCCCATCGACGATAAGACGATCCTCGTGCTGGACGAGTCAGGGGTCGTCGGCGCACGGCAAATGGCCCAGGTTATGCGCATTGTCGAGAAGGCCGGGGCCCGCATGGTGCTGTTGGGCGACACCAAGCAAACCGAAGCCATCGAGGCGGGGAAGCCCTTCGCGCAGCTGCAGCAGAACGGCATGCAGACCGCGCGCATCAGCGAGATACAGCGCCAAACAGATCCCTCGCTGAAAACCGCCGTGGAACTTGCAGCCGACGGCCGTGTGCTGCCTTCTCTTGCGCACCTCAAGCATGTCGAGGAGCTAAAAAACCCAACCGAACGGCATCAGGCCATCGTCAACGACTACGTCCAGCTCACCGGGCCAGAGCGCCGCGAAACCCTGCTTGTCGCCGGCACCAACGAGGCCCGGCGCGAGATCAACCGCATGGTCCGCGAATCGCTGGACTTGTCCGGCAAGGGGCGAGCGTTCGTGACCCTGACCCGTGTGGACATGACGCAAGCCCAGCGGCGCTTTGCGCCGAGCTATCAGTCAGGCATGGTCATTCAAGCCGAGAGGGACTACGCCAAAGCCGGCCTGGCGCGCGGAGAAACCTACAGTGTCCAGGAGGCCCTGCCTGGGAATGTCCTGATTTTGCAGCACAAGGACGGCACGACCACCACCATCAACCCGCGCAAGCTAGCCAAGCTCAGCGTCTACCACCTGGAGCGCACGGAGCTGGCTATAGGCGATACCGTGCGAATCAACCGCAACGATCCAAGCCGCGACCTCACAAACGGCGACCGGATGCAGGTGGCTGGCATCATCGGCGGAGTAGTCAAACTCGAGTCGCTCGAACAGAGCAATGGGCGACCAGTACGCGCGCTCGAGCTGCTGGCCAACAAGCCGCTGCACCTCGAGCACGCCTACGCATCCACCGTCCACAGCGCGCAGGGCCTAACCAGCGACCGTGCACTGATCGCACTCGACACCAGGAGCCGCACCACGTCGCTGAACCTGTATTACGTGGCCATCAGCCGCGCCCGCCTCGATGCACGTGTCTACACCAACTCCATCAAGGAGTTGCCCGCCGCCATTGCCCGGCGTTTCGACAAAAGTACGGCACTAGCGATTCAGCGAGAGCGGGAGCCGCAGCTGCACCATGCCAGAACTTCGCGAATGAACACCGCAGAAGGCAAGCAGCTCGTGCCGCGGCAGCAGTTTGAGCAGCGGAACAAGCATTTAGTAAGCGATGCGAAGTCGATGGAACATGGGCGCTTGGGTTAGCTTTGCTGCTTCCGCTTCCCACTTCCCACTTCCCACTTCCCACTTCCCAGCTCCCAGCTCCCAGCTCCCAGCTCCTCCCCAAAAGCAATTCTTGCGAGAGCGCTTTCGACTTCGAAGGGATATTGTCAGAGTCGATTTCAAGGTCTGCTCTGCAGCGACTGCAGTCGGCCAATGCTGCAGGCGCACCTATGTCTCGGCCTCATAGCGGTCATCCGGGAGCCAAAGCCCTCGCGTGTCCGAAGGCCGGTTTCAGAGGTACAGCCGACATGGCGCCTAGCTGCAGCGAAGCGGCTTCTTGAACGTCTGCTGTCCACAACAACGAAGGTGCACTCACCCAAAGCGGCTGTACGACCGCAGCCTCCTACCCGATGCGTCAACGGCCGGGCATTTGGGCTTGCTACTCCGCTGGTTTGCCTGCTACTGACTGCACTGCCGTATCCCATAGAGCTTCTGCAGCGCGTCCCAACTGCGAATGTGCTCGATAGACTCGGATTTCAAGATCGATATTCCACGCTTCGGTGGCCGCTGCAACCAACGTGCCTGCTGCAAGATCATCGCCAACAAGGCTTTGAGGCAGCCAAGCGATTCCTCGACCTTCGAGCGCCATCGTCCGTAGTACGGATGCCAGGTGGGCAGTGAAGACCGTTTGTGTTTGAAGCGCCCCTAGCGCATGGTCGATGGTTTTATGAAGGATGCTGCCCAGCCCGGATTCCGCGCTGTAGGCTAAAAGAGGGGCTGCCGTCCCGGGGCGCTCCAATTGGTGGAGGGCTTGGCCCTTTGGCCCCATGGCGGAAACGGGGTGCAAAACATCGATGCCCACGCAGATGGATGGGTAGCCTTGCATCTGCAGCTGACTTGGCGCTTGAGCGTGGGCGTGGCACAAAACGAACTGGACCTTGCTCTGAGCCAGAAGAGCCTCACACCGATGAAGCATGTCTGACTCCAATTGAAGAGTCCCCGCCATCGTATGCGCTTCAAAGCGGCGCAACCAACCAGGTACGAAGGTCAGTGACAGAGCGTGTGTCGCAGCGAATCGCAAACTTTTTGAGTTCGCCTCGGCCACCGCACGCGCAGCCCCCGGCAGCCGCGCAATCTCAGCCAGTAACTCCGGCGCGACACCCTGAAACCACTGCCCGGCCTCAGTGAGCTTGACCGGCTGTGTGCTTCTATCAAAAAGCTCCGTCCCCAACCACTCCTCCAGCGCTCGGACGCGGCGACCAAATGCGGGCTGGGTCATATGACGATCTTCCGCGGCCCGAGAAAAATTCCCTACTGAGGCCAAGACCAAAAAATCTTCGAGCCAGGAGATGTTCATTGCCGGTGCCTTGAAAGCATTAAAGAGAAGAAAAACAGCATTGGTCAAACAGTGCACGGCTGCGGATCATACCGACTCTGACATTTGTTTCGTTACCCGGAGCCAAACATGAAAATCGTTGAAATCAGAGAGAAAACCATTCCCATCAGTTCACCCATCCGCAATGCGTACATCGACTTTAGCAAGATGACGCTAAGCCTCGTCGCGGTGGTCACGGATGTGATTCGTGATGGCAAGCCGGTGATAGGTTATGGCTTCAACTCCAACGGCCGCTATGGTCAGGGCAAGCTGATGCGCGAGCGTTTCATTCCACGCGTACTGGAAGCCAATCCGGATTCGCTGATCGACGACAGCGGCAAGAACCTCGACCCGCACAAGATCTGGAACACGATGTTCACCAACGAGAAGCCTGGCGGCCACGGCGAGCGCTCCGTGGCCATCGGCACCATCGACATGGCCGTGTGGGATGCCGTAGCCAAGATTGAAGGCAAGCCGCTCTTCCAATTGTTGGCCGATCGCTATGGCAATGGCACGCCGAACCGCAAGATTTTTGTGTACGCCGCTGGCGGCTACTACTACCCCGGCCAGGACCACAACAAGTTGAAAGACGAGATGCGCAGCTACATTGATCGCGGCTATACCGTGGTCAAGAAGAAGATTGGTGGTGCGTCGCTCGACGAAGATCTGCGCCGCATCGACTCCATTCTCAGCGTGTTGCAAGACGGCCAGAAGCTGTGCGTGGATGCCAACGGCCGCTTCGATCTGGACACATCCATCCAGTATGCCAAGGCGCTCTCTCAGTACGACCTCTTCTGGTACGAAGAGCCAGGCGACCCGCTCGACTTTGAACTGCAGGCGACCTTGCGCAACTACTACAAGAACCCCATGGCCACCGGGGAAGATCTGTTCTCCATGCAGGACGCGCGCAACCTTATCCGTTATGGCGGCATGCGCCCCGATCGCGACTGGCTGCAGTTTGACTGCGCTCTGAGCTATGGCCTTGTCGAGTACCTGCGCACGCTGGACATGCTCAAGGAACACGGCTGGTCAGCCAGCCGCTGCATCCCGCACGGTGGGCACCAGATGTCGCTGAACATCGCCGCCGGCCTGGGCCTGGGAGGTAACGAGTCGTACCCGGACCTGTTCCAGCCGTTCGGTGGCTTCCCGGACGGCGTGAAGGTGGTCGACGGCCACGTGACCTTGCCCGATCTGCCCGGCATCGGCTTCGAGGGCAAGGCCGATCTGTACGCGCAAATGCAGGCTCTTTCCGCCTGATCCCAAGAAAAACCACAAAATCAGGAGACAAAGTCATGGGCATTTTGAAACAAAAGGTGGCTGTCGCAGCCATCGGACTGATCGCCGTGAGCACCACGGTTTGGGCAGAATTTCCGGTCAAGCCGATCACCCTCGTTGTCCCGTTCTCAGCCGGCGGCCCCAGCGACAAGATCGCCCGTGACCTGGCGGAGGCGCTGCGCAAGCCCCTGGGCCAGACCGTGGTCGTCGACAACACGGCAGGGGCTGGCGGAACCATCGGCGCGGCGCGGGTGGCACGCGCCACGCCAGATGGATACACCTTGCTGGTACACCACATCGGCCTGTCCACCGCTCCTTCCCTTTATAAGAAGCTGCCTTATAAGACGCTGGACGATTTCGAGTACCTGGGCCTTATTAATGAGGCGCCATCGACCCTGATCGGCAAGCCCGGCCTGGCCGCCATCCACTTGGCGGAGCTGCGCACGTGGATCAGCGCCAACGATGGAAAGGTCAACCTCGCCAATGCCGGTGTGGGCTCGGCATCCCATTTGTGCAGCCTCGTCCTGCAGGCAACCCTCAAATCGAAAATGACCCTCGTGCCATACAAAGGCACTGCGCCTGCAATGACCGACCTGATGGGCGGACAGGTCGATCTGATGTGCGAGCAGGCAACCAACGCAGTGCCGCAGATCGAAGCCAAAAAGGTCAAGGTGTACGGCGTCACCAGCCAACAGCGGATGACCCTACCGGTGCTGGCCCAGGTTCCCACGCTGGCGGAAGCCGGGCTGACGGGTTTCGAGATGTCGGTGTGGCACGGCGTCTACGCGCCCAAGGGCACGCCGCCAGCCGTCCTAGCCAAACTGAATGCGGCCATCCGGACCGCGCTCAAGGATCCCGAACTCATCAAGAGAGAAGAAGCGCTGGGGGTGCGCGTCGTGACTGACTCTCGTCTGGAGCCTGCCGAACACAAGAAGTACGTTGAAAGTGAAATGAATCGCTGGTCCAAGATCATCAAGGATTCTGGTGTAACGGCCGATTGACTTTCAACAGCTGCCCCTTGTGTCTGATTGGACAGGGGCTGGTTCACCAAACCAGAACCCCTGCGCCTGGATGCCCTCATCAGGCACGGCGGGCATTCACGGGCCGTGGCTTTGCGAAACGTCAAAGCCAGTTCAGCCGCACCTGAACAAGCCACTTCCGCTGCGACAGCAGACCCCCAGCTCCACTAACCGCCAAAAGCAGAAACTCATGTTGACCATGACCGTCCCCACATCCAGTGACAAAAGGCAGGCAGCCCTCGACTACCACGCGTTCCCCACACCTGGAAAGCTGGCAGTGATTTCGACCAAGCAAGTGGTTAACCAACACGATCTCTCGCTTGCCTACTCCCCGGGCGTGGCTGCCCCCTGCGAGGAGATCGTGAAAGACCCGGTCAATGCCTTCAAGTACACCGCACGCGGCAACCTGGTGGCGGTCATCAGCAACGGAACGGCGGTCCTTGGCCTAGGGGATATCGGTGCCCTGGCGTCCAAGCCTGTCATGGAAGGCAAGGCGGTCCTCTTCAAGAACTTTGCGGGCGTCAACGTGTTCGACATCGAGATCGATGAGAAGGATCCACAGAAACTGGTTGAAGTGATCGCCGCGTTGGAGCCCACGTTCGGCGCGATCAACCTGGAAGACATCAAAGCGCCTGATTGCTTTTATGTAGAGCGCGAGCTGCGCAAGCGCATGAAAATTCCGGTGTTCCATGATGATCAGCATGGAACTGCTATCACCGTAGCGGCAGCACTGCTCAATGCGCTGAATGTGGTGGAGAAGGACATTGCCAATGTGAAGCTGGTCGCATCCGGAGCCGGCGCAGCCGCGCTGGCCTGTCTCAATCTGCTGTTGAAGGTAGGTTTGCAGCGAGAAAACGTTTTCGTCACGGATCTGGCAGGGGTCGTGTACGAAGGCCGCACCGAGCTGATGGATGAAGATAAGCGCGCCTTTGCCCAGAAGACTGAAGCGCGCACGCTCAGCGAAGTGATCCAGGACGCCGATGTGTTCCTGGGGCTGTCCGCGGGCGGCGTTCTGAAATCACCTATGGTGGCCAGTATGGCCGCCCGGCCCGTGATCTTTGCGCTGGCCAACCCGACGCCTGAAATCATGCCCGAGATAGCCCTCGCAGTACGCCACGACGCAGTCATGGCGACGGGCCGTGCGGATTATCCCAACCAAGTCAACAACGTCTTGTGCTTCCCGTATATCTTCCGGGGCGCGCTCGATTGCGGTGCAACAACGATTACGGACGAAATGGAGATTGCAGCCGTCAGGGCCATCGCGGATCTCGCCCAAGCTGAACAGAGCGACCGGGTTGCGGCAGCTTACGTCGGGGAGAAACTAGCGTTCGGTCCCGAATACCTGATCCCCAAGCCGTTCGATCCACGCCTGATGGCGCGTATAGCGCCCGCAGTGGCCCGTGCCGCCCAGGAAAGTGGCGTGGCGCTGCGGCCCATCAAGGATCTGGAGGCATACCGCAGCAGCCTGGAAAATTTTGCATACGCCTCGGGCGCGACGATGAAACCCATCTTCACCGCCGCCAAGGCCGCCGCAAAAAAGCGCGTGGCCTATGCCGAGGGAGAGGAAGTGCGCGTGCTGCGTGCCGCCCAGATCGTGGTAGACGAGAAGATCGCTCGTCCCACGTTCATCGGCCGCCCTGCGGTAATCGCCGAGCGCATCGAAAAGTTCGGCCTGCACCTGCAAGAAGGGCGAGACTACGACATCGTCAACGTCGAGCAGGACCGCCGCTACCGCGACTTCTGGCAGACCTACCACCGCATGACCGAGCGCAAGGGCGTCACCGCACCGATCGCCAAGATAGAAATGCGCCGCCGCCTGACCCTGATTGGCGCGATGCTGCTGCACAAGGGCGAGGTGGATGGGCTGATCACAGGAACCTGGGGCCAGACAGCACACCACCTGCAGTACATCGACCAGGTGATAGGTAAGCGCGCCGGCGTGAACACCTTTGCCTGCATGAACGGCCTGATGCTGCCCGAGCGCCAGGTGTTTCTGGTGGATACACACGTGAACTACGACCCCACAGCAGAGCAATTGGCCGAGATCACCGTGATGGCCTCCGAGGAAATGATGCGCTTTGGCATCAAGCCCAAGGTGGCGCTACTGAGCCACTCCAACTTTGGCTCCAGCAACCAGCCCAGTGCCATTAAGATGCGCCAGACCTTGGAGCTACTGCGCGTGCAGGCACCTTGGCTGGAAGTGGACGGAGAAATGCACGGCGACGTGGCGTTGGACGGAAAAGCCCGCGCGACCATAATGCCTCACAGTGATCTCATCGGCGATGCCAACCTGCTGGTGATGCCCAACATCGACGCGGCCAATATTTCCTACAACCTCCTCAAAACGGCAGCAGGTGGCAACATTGCCATTGGCCCGGTGCTCCTGGGAGCGGCGCAGCCGGTACATATCCTGACAGCCAGCACGACCGTGCGGCGTATTGTGAATATGACAGCACTCACCGTGGCCGATGCGAATGCAGATCGGTAGCCATCAGGGCAATTGCAACTCAAGGTAGATACAGACAATCGCAGAAGAAGCTCAAGCTGCTGCGATGGGGCGGCATAGCCAGTTCGTAGCCAGTGAGAGTTCCCTTTAACCTTCATGGAGCCACGGACCTTGGTCGCCCTTGTGAGAGTTTGGCGGAATGGCCGGACTTGACGGCGCAGCAGTCACTCGGGACGCGACAAGCCCAATGACCGGTATAGGTGGCAGCGGTCATCGGCCTACCAAAACTGGATGACAGCAGCCAGCCTAAAGCCGTCCGTTGTGCAAGTTTCCCGCACCTTCATCAATTAGGACTCAAGTCCATTTCATGTAGGCGAAGGGCAATTGCTGGCACAGTCGAGAACTGCCCCCTACCAACGCACACGCTGCTGCCAAGCGTGATCAATGAAAACGTCAATGGCCCGTGGATTCTGCGGTAGCTGCCAGACCACCTTGTCGAACACGCTCACCGCGTAGCTGTCGTCGTAGCTTCCCGTGGAAAACGTACCGACCAGCTTTCCTACGCAGGCACGCACGCCCGGGCTGTCGCCATCATCACTTGTCCGTTCGGATACTTGCGATTGCCCCTTGATCGTGTACGCGCCGCTTTCCCCTCGCCACTGTGGATTGCCTTTGGCAGCTTTGCGTTGACCTTGCACGACGTGGGCGCCGGGGGCCGCTGGCTGCAATGGGGCAGGACAAGGGTCATACGGATCGAAGACCATCCGGGCGTAGCTGGAGCCATTGTTGCCGTCCGCCAGCTCGCAGGTTGGGAATGGCCGGCCTTTGCGCAGATCGTGAAAAAGCTGATCGATAGACGGGACGCATTCGGCCACGCCCTTGGGGCCACCATTGAATGCGGGGTTAGCCAGGCATAGCAGCACCTTGCAACCGTACTCGGACGCATGAGCAGACGCTACGCCCCCCAAAAAGAGCAGTGTGCCAAGTAGCTTTTGCATGGGTTTTTCTCCTGAAATAGCGATCTCGCGTGCGATCAGTCGACGAACTGGACAAACGGCGTTTCCTGCGGGTTGCTGCTTGGCGCCACAGGCTGCACGGGAACGGTTTGCGAGTTGCCAGTTGTGGGAGCTTGCTCTGGAGACGGCGCGCCCCGCCGTACCTTGGCAGGTGCTTCCTTTAACGTCGCCACATCTGCCTGCGTGGCCGGCGCCTCTTGCTGCGCGCTGAGCGCAAAGATGACCCATGGGGTCGGTACTTCAACTGTCTTGATAGACGTGCCCAGCCGACCGAGGGCACGCGCGGCCGGGCGAACTGCCACCGCGCCATCGGCGCCTTGCGGTCGAATGGCAGGCACCACCGGGATGGGCGGCACCTGGCCTGCGGCATTGGCTACGACCTTTTGCACGTAGCTCGGCTGGCCCGCGTTGTCCGCGCGAAAGCCGCGCGTGAAGTTGCCCGAGTAATAGCAACTGAAGGCCGCTCGCAAGGCGCTTTGCTCGTCGCCCATGGTCTTCTTGGCGCGCTGAAAGCAGGCGTTGAGGATGGCGCCGCCTGCCTTGAGATTGCGGCAGGGCTCGAACACGGTGTCGTAGGTCTCGCCGTACTTCGGCAAGTTGTAGCGGTTGACCTGTCCCAATCCCATGGAGAAATTGAAACCCTGTCGTTCCAGCGCGCGCGCCGTCGCAACCGCCTCTGCCAAGCTGCGCGGCTGCCTCTCAAGGCGGCCACCGACGACGCCGATCGCGTATGGATTCCATGATGATTCGGTGCTCACCACCGCTTTGAGCGTCGCCGGATGAATAGCCGGTGCGCACTCGGCGGCCAGCTTCTCGAAGGACACATGGGGTTCTGACGGCTGCGCCTGGACAAGCGGAAGACAACTTGTACTCAGGGCGGCCACGGCGGCGATGGCGCTAAGCACCGGCATAGAGAATCTCCGAGATGTAGCGGCCGTCGCGCTCGGTGTACTTCCATTGCACAACGACGTCGATCCGCCGCTTGACGCGTTCGATCACTTGTTCACGCGTCAAGGACGTGTGGCCGTCCATCAGCTCGCCGAAACGGTCGTACATCTCGGCGGGTGAGTCCGTGTGGATCGTCGTCAACGTGCCTTTGTGACCAGCATGCCCAGAAACTCCACGGCTTCGGGGCCACGGATTTCGCCCATGATCACCCGATCGGGAGTGAGGCGCATACATGACCGAATCAGCGTCGCCGGCGTCACCGCAGTCTGCCCCGTCACCTGATGACGCGCATAGGACAGGCGCACGCAGTTCGGTTGCGCCGGTTCGATCTCGCGCGAGTCTTCAATCGTGACGATGCGCTCGTGCGCTGGTATCTCCTGCACCAGCGCGTTCAGGCAGGTTGTCTTGCCGCAATAGGTTCCGGCAGAAATGGCGATGTTCTTGTGGGCCAGCACGGCTCCGCGCAAGAACTCTGCCCACTGCCCGGCGCTATAGAGTTCTAACAACCGCGCATCTGAATACGACGCATCAGTGACCGCGCAGTTCACGAAACGGAATGCGCCTTGCTCGGCGTACAGCGGCAATGTCATCTTGACCAGCGACTGCTTGCGGATCGTCATCGCAATGGTTCTCTCGGGAACCACCGGGGGAAGAATCA
>JAMNYN010000433.1 GCA_023622805.1 Pseudomonadota bacterium
GTGTGGCAGAACGACTGCATGACCATGTCGGCCGAGAAGCCCAGGCAAGCCAGGTCCTTCAGCTCGTCACGGGTCATGGGGCCGGTGGTGTCTTGCGAGCCCACGGTGGTCATGCGCGGTTCGCAGTAGGTACCGGGACGCACGCCCTGGCCTTCAGGCAGGCCGACCGCACGGCCGACCATCTTCTGCGCCACGGTGAAGCCGGCCTGGGTGGCGACGGGCGCCTGGGGCAGACGGAACACGTTGGACGCGGGCAGGCCCAGCGACTCACGCGCCTTGGCGGTGAGCGAACGGCCGATGATCAGGTTGATACGGCCGCCGGCGCGCACTTCGTCCAGCAGCACATCGCTCTTGAGTTGGAACTCGACCACGGTCTTGCCGTCGCGCAGGATCTTGCCTTCATAGGGAAGGACGTCGACCACATCGCCCATTTCGAGCTTGGAGACGTCGACTTCGATGGGCAGCGAGCCCGAGTCTTCCTGGGTGTTGAAGAAGATGGGGGCAATCTTGCCGCCCAGCGTCACACCGCCGAAACGCTTGTTCGGCACAAAGGGGATGTCCTGGCCCGTGGCCCAGACCACCGAGTTGGTCGCCGACTTGCGCGACGAGCCCGTGCCCACCACGTCGCCCACGTAGGCCACGATGTGGCCCTTGGCCTTGAGGTCCTCGATGAACTTCATCGGGCCGCGCTTGCCGTCTTCCTCGGGGCGGAACGCCGCGTCGGGACGCGTGTTCTTGAGCATCGCCAGGTAGTGCAACGGAATGTCGGGGCGGCTCCAGGCATCGGGCGCGGGCGACAAATCGTCGGTATTGGTTTCGCCGGGCACCTTGAACACCGTGACGGTGATCTTCTGCGCGACTTCCGGACGGCTGGTGAACCATTCGGCTTCGGCCCAGCTTTGCAGCACTTCCTTGGCCTTGACATTGCCAGCCTTGGCCTTGGTTTCGACGTCGTTGAAGAAGTCGAACATCAGCAGCGTCTTCTTCAGCGCGGTCGCGGCCACGCCGGCGACTTCCGCGTCGTCGAGCAGCTCGATCAGCGGATGCACGTTGTAGCCGCCCACCATGGTGCCCAGCAATTCAGTGGCCTGGGCCTTGGAGATGAGAGCAACCTTCAGGTCACCATGCGCCACGGCTGCCAGGAACGATGCCTTGACCTTGGCCGCATCATCCACGCCCGGGGGAACGCGGTGGGTCAGCAGGTCCAGCAAAAAGGCGTCTTCGCCAGCGGGCGGGTTCTTGATCAGCTCGATCAGATCCGCCACTTGCTTGGCCTCCAGCGGCAGGGGCGGAATGCCAAGCGCGGCGCGCTCAGCCACATGATCGCGATAGGCTTTCAACATGGTTCTCTCTCCAATGGTTTTCTAAAGTGGGGCGGCGTAAGCCTTAAGCCAGCGACGGCTTATTTGCTGCTTGGCAGCGGGTCAAACACGCTCGGCGGGGGGTTCTTCTTGATAGCTTCCGCCACCTGCAGTTGCTCCGGGCTCATGCATTCGTCGGCCAGGCGCTGGCCCAGCTTCTGGTTCATGAGCATGGATTTGTTGGCGATCTGCAGCCAGACCGCGCCAGCCTGCTTGTCTTCCAGACGCACCGTGCCGGTGGTCGTGGCCACGGGCACCATGCTGTACTTGAAGCCCTTGCCGTCGACCTGGAAATGGCCGGGGCTTTGCTGGATGGCATTCACATTGACGTGGGCGCCGAGTTCGCAGGCGATGCGACCGGTGTGCACGCGCTGGGCGATAGACAGTTCGTCCGGCGTCAGCAGCACGGCAGCCGTGGCGACACTGGCCACGGCGACAGCGCCGGCGGCGGCAGCGGCCTTGGGCGCCACCTTGGTGGCCTTGGTCACGGTCTTCTTGGCCACGGGCTTGGCAGCCTTCTTGGCCTGGACGGACGACTTCGCGTCGGCAGGCTTGTCAGTGGCGGCAGCAACGGTGCCGGCCGTCAGGGCCAGGACAGGTGCCAGAATCAAAACGGAGGCGATGAAGGATTTCATGTGAGCTCCAGCGATCAAAAAAAGAGGTCAGAGAGAAGGGCTTGCAAACCATGGCTGCACGCTGGCAGGCAGGCTGCGCCCCGTTTGGTGCGCTCGCTCCAGCAACTGCCAGTAATAGCGGTAACTGGCG
>JAMNYN010000643.1 GCA_023622805.1 Pseudomonadota bacterium
GGGCCGACGGCCAGGATTTCACCTTGGTCGGGCTTTTCGGCGGCGTTGTCAGGGATAAAGATGCCGGAAGCGGTCTTGGTTTCGTTTTCGAGGCGCTTAACGATCACACGATCGTGCAAGGGACGAAGTTTCATAACATCTCCAGATACATCAACAGGTTGGAACCACACTGCCAAGCCGGGAGGGCTCGACATTCGAAATTGCCGGGGGCAGGGTGTTGTTAGCACTCTATCCCAACGAGTGCTAATGATACGGTGATTTTTCCTGTTTTCAAGTGGCTTGCAGGAAGACGCCTTGCCAGGAGTGGCATGTCCGCGGGTTTTCCTGGGGGATTTGCCGGCCTGCGCGCCGGCTGCGGGCGGCCAAGCGCTGTTTCAGCGCAATGGCCGCCGGATGCCACGCATCAAAAGATTCCGGGGTACTCGCCGCCGTCGATCAGCAGGCTTTGTCCTGTCATATAGCCCGCCAGATCGGAGGCAAGATAGGCGATCAAGGCCCCGACTTCCTCAGGCCTGCCGAAGCGACCGGCGGGATTGTTGGCTTGCCTTGATTTGCGGATGGCTTCCACGGAATCCCCCTGGCTCAGAGCCAGCTTCTGGATGTGCCTTGCCTGGGCATCGGTGTCGAAGGCTCCGGGCAGCACGTTGTTGACCGTGACGTTGTCACGCACCGTCTGGCGCGCCAGGCCTCCGCAAAAACCCACCAGGCCCGAGCGCGCGCCATTCGACAGGCCCAGCTCGGCATGCGGGGCCTTGACGCTGCGGGAGACGATGTTGATGATGCGGCCGTACCCGCGTGCGCGCATGCCGTCGACCACTTGGCGGATCATGTCTATGGGGCCGACCATCATCAAGTCCAGTGCGCGGTGCCAGGTCTCGCTGTCCCACTCCCGAAAATCGCCGGGTGGAAAGCCGTCGGCATTGGTCACCAGGATGTCGGGCGCCGGGCAGGCCTGCAGCGCGGCCTGTCGCCCTGCCGCCGTGGTGATGTCGGCCACCACATGGCGCACCGCCAGGCCGCAGTCCTGCGACAGCTGGGTGCTGGCACTTTGCAGCGTGCTTTCGGTGCGTGCGGCGATCACCACCTGCACGCCTTCGAGCGCGAGCTGGCGGGCCGTGGCGTAGCCCATGCCCTTGCTGCCACCAAAGACCAGGGCGGTTTTTCCGGCGATCTTCAAGTCCATGCGGCAATCCTCAGTTGGCATCTGCCAGGGCGGCAGCGGAGTTTTGGAAGAGAAAGCTGTCCGAGTAGATCTTGTCCATGGCGGCCCCGGACAGGGCCAGCATGGCCTTGGCCTCTTCGATCATGCGCGGCGACCCGCACAGGTAGATCGAATGCTCGGAAAGGTCGTCGAAGTCTTGCGTGATGGCATCTTGCACATGGCCACGCCGGCCGGTCCAGGCAGCGGAAGGGCGGGATAGCACGGGGATGAAGCGAAATTCATACAGACGGCTGCTCCAGCGCTCGAGCTCGTCCAGCAGGTACAAGTCCTGCTCGCTGCGCATGCCCCAGTAGAAGTGGATGGGCGGGCAATCCTCGTCGTCCAGCAGCGATTCCAGCATGGCCCGGATGGGGGAAAAGCCCGTGCCTGTGGCCGCGAACACCATGGGCTGGTAGTCCTGGGCGTGGTGGTGGAAGTTGCCATGGGGCAGCTCCACCTGCAGCTCATCGCCGGGGCGTGTCGTGGCCAGTATCTGGTCGGTGAACTGGCCGCCGGGGATCTTGCGGATCTGCAGGCTGATGCGATTGCCCTGCAGCGGGTTGGCCATGGAGAAGCTGCGCACTTCACCGTTGCCCAGCGCAATGTTCAGATACTGGCCCGGCGCATAGCGCACGCCGTGCTCGGCCGGCAACTCCAGCGCCAGATGGTAGATGTCCGGAGCGTGCAGCGCGATTTCCATCACCTTGGCGCTAAGCGTCTGTGGGGGCGAGCACGCCGGGCCTTGCTCCACGCTGATCACCAGGTCGGATTGCGCGCGTGCCTGGCAGGCCAGGGCGTAGCCCTGCGCATGTTCTTCATCGGTCATCGCCATCGGCAGCTCGCCGTCTGGATAGGCAATGCTGCCGGCTTCGACCTTCATGCGACAGGTGCCGCAACCGCCGAACGTGCATTCGTGCGGCAAATCCACACCATGGCGCGTGGCGGCTTCGAGCACGGATTCCTCGCTGTCGACATCAAACGCCTGCTGCGTCTGCAGCCAAAGTACGCGGTAGGTCACGGTTCTTCTCCTTGCACGCGGTGGCTTACTTCTTGATATCGGCCTGTACCAGTACTTCGGCGTGGCTGCCCAGCACCTCCTGCAGGGCTTGCAAAGCAGCCAGGCCGCAGGCCGTGTCCTGCTCGCCATTGCCGCCCGACAGGCCGACGCCGCCGATCACTTCGCCGTTGACGACGATGGGGAAGCCGCCGACGAACACGGCGAACTTGCCTTCAAAACTCCACTGGATGCCGAAAGCCTCGTTGCCGGGCAGCGCGGGGCCGTTGGGGGCGGTGTTGAACAAATGGGTCGAGCGCTTGTGGCCGGCGGCGGTGAAGGCCTTGTTCCAGGCGATCTGCGGTCCCGTCACGCGTGCGTTGTCCATGCGTTCGAGCACCAGCGGGAAACCGCCTTCGTCGGTGATGCAGACGGTTTCGGGGACGCCAATTTCCTTGGCCTTGGCCAGTGCGGCGTGGGCCATGGCCCGGGCTTCGTGCAATTCCAGTTTCAGTGCGTTTTTCATGGTCGGTTCCTGGTTCGGAGAAGAAGGGAAAGGCGTCAGACGCCGCGATAGACGGTCTTGATCTGGGTGAAGAAATCCAGGCCGGCGCGGCCGGATTCGCGGAAAGTGGAAGTGCTGGAGTTCTTGATGCCGCCAAACGGGGCATTCACCAGGTTGCCGGTGGTGGTGCGGTTGATCTTCACGGTGCCGGCCTGGATCTCGTTGGTGAAGATGTGCATGTAGCGCGGGTTCATGGTCACCAGGCTGGCGGACAGGCCGTATTCGGTGTCATTGGCCTTGGCCAGTGCATCGTTGAAATCGGCGGCTTCGATGATGGCCAGCACCGGCCCGAAGATTTCCTCCTGGGCAATCCGCATGCGGGGCGTGACATCGGTGAAGACGGCTGGAGAGACGTAGTAGCCCTTGTCGAAACCCGGGCCGCTCAGGCGCTCGCCGCCACACAGCCAGCGCGCTTCCTGCTTGCCAATGTCCACGTACTTGAGCACGGTCTGCATCTGCTTTTCCGTGGCCAGCGGGCCCAGGTCCATGCCGGGCGTCATGCCGGAGCCGATCTTCAGTTCGGCGACGCGCTGCAGCAGCTTTTCGGTGAAGACCGCCTTGACGCTGGGCACGACGATGATGCGGCTGGTGCCGGTGCAGGCCTGGCCGGTCAGCGAGAAGCCGCCCTTGATCGCCAGGTCGACGGCGTGGTCCAGATCGGCGTCTTCCATGACGATCAGCGGATTCTTGCCGCCGAGCTCCATCTGCAGGCGCGTGGTCAGGTGCACGCTGCGGTGGATTTGCGTACCGGCCACGGTCGAGCCGGTGAACGAGATGGCGCGAATGGTGTTGGAGGTGGTGATCACCGGGCCGACATCGCCGGCACGGCCTGTCACGCAGTTGAGGACGCCGGCGGGAATGCCGGCTTTTTCCAGCGCCTCGACCAGGCGCAGGCCGCTCAGCGGGGCATCGGAAGAAGGCTTGAAAACCACGGTATTGCCGGTGATCAGGGCCGGAGCCAGCTTGCGCGCCGGTATCGAGGCCGGGAAGTTCCAGGGCGAAATGATCGTCACCACGCCCAGGGGCTCGCGGTGACTGAAGACGTGCATCTGGGGGTCATCCTGCGGATAGGTTTCGCCGCCGCAGGTCTGGCCTTCGGTGGCGTAGAAGCGAAAGGTTTGCGCGCTGCGCAGGAATTCGTCCTTGGCCTGGGCCAGGGCCTTGCCTTCTTCCCGGGTCAGCTCCTGGGCGAACTGGTCGACGTTCTGCTCCAGATACAGTGCGGCGTCATTGAGGATCTTGGCGCGCTTGCCGATGGGCGTCTTGCGCCAGGCGTCGAAGGCTTTTTGCGCGGCGGCGACGGCGGATTCCGCGTCGGCGGAGCCGGAGGCCTGGAACTGGCCAACGATGTCGTCCGTATCGGCCGGGTTGGTGTTGTCAAAGCTTCGGCCTGACTGGCAAGGCAGCCATTTGCCATCGATGTAGTTCAAGAACTTCTGCACTGTTGCGGTCATGGCGGTCGGTGAAGGTTGGTAGGGGGGCGTTGTCGGGCGGTATGGGATGCGGGCATGGCGCATGTCGCCATGCCCGCGCAGGCCTGGGGCCTGTTTCAGGCGGCGACGAGTTCCTCGGCGGGAATCTGCAGTTCGTGGGCTACGTAGTCGTGGTAGAGCGCCGTGGTGTAGAGCAGGCGCATCTGGGCGCCGATTTCGCAGATGCGCAGGCACTGGGCTTGCAGCTCGGGCGTGTTGGCGTGCTCGAGCACGATCTGGTAGCCGCGCTCGCCGTGGATTTCGTCGGAGACGATGTGCAGGTCGAAGAACTCGACTTCTTCGTCGGTGAAGCCATATTTCTCGCGCAGCGTGGGCGTCTGCTTGCGGTAGATCGAAGGCACCTGCGATTCCAGGCCGACCACCAGGCCGGCGACCGCCACCACGGGGTCTTCGCGCATGGCGACGGCATAGCACCAGGCCTGCAGGCCGCGGGTGGTGGGCGACATGTTGTCGGGGTTGACGACGCGCTCACGGGTGGTTCCGCAGGCTTCGGCGAAACGGATCAGCAGGTCGGTATGGCGGTCGCCGCCAATTTCTTCCTCGTACATGTTGGCCAGCAGGAAATCCTTGGCTTCCGTCATGTGGTGCGGCGTGCGGGCGTACAGGTAGCCCAGGTAGTCGGCGAACGGGCCCACGTAGTGGTAGTGGTTCTCGGCCCAGCGCGCCAGGTGCTCACGGCTCAAACGACCACTGGCCCAGGCCACGCTGAACGGCGCCTTGTTGGCACTTTGGCTCTTGATGGCGTTTTCCAGGGCAGCACGAAATTCGTCGCGGTTCATCAATTTGTCGGTCATGGCGGGTCCTTGTGTCGGTGGGTTGATCGTGTCGCGGCTTGCGAGCTGGATGCGACGACTTAGAATACTGTATACAAATTACCTGTCAACCCATTTCGCATAAATTTTTCAAAAAAGACTTTCCGGGGAAACTCGGGATTTTTTGCAGGACGAACTCAAAAAAACCTGACTGATCCAAGAAATATGTATACAGTATCCATATCGTTCTAGTGGAGCTTCTCATGCCGCGTATTACTTTTCACAAGAACGGCCAAGTCTTTGAAGATGAGGTCAAGTCAGGCGCGAACCTGGTGGTTCGCGCTGGGATCAAGCAGTACCCCTATCCACACCTGGTCTACGAGTGCGGGATGGGCAAATGTGCCAAGTGCGCCTGCAAGGTGTTGTCGGGGGGCGAGCTGTTGCCGCCGCCCAACTGGAAAGAAAAGAAGCAACTGGGCGCGCGCCTGGATGAGGGCTTTCGACTGGCATGCCAGCTGTGGCTGGAGCATGACCTGGAGCTGGAACAAATCCCCGAAAGCATCTGAGAAAAGGAGCCCCCGATGTTTGTCATCTTGACCAGCAAGCCCGGTCAGTACGCCACCCACGCCAATGCGGACATTGAACTGCTGCAGGCCTGGGACTATGTGTTCTACGGCCGCCGGCAGGCGCAGTTCGTGATCGGCCGCCTGTTGCGTGAGACGCGCGTGAAAGTGGTGGAGGACGGCGATGCCAGCATCGTCAATTGGGTCCCCTCCAAATTCCTGGAGCGCTTCGACACCCTGGAAGCCGCGCATGTCGAGCTGGCGCACCTGTGCAAGTTCGGCTCTCTGGACGCCACGCTGGTCGAGCGCGACTTGAGCAGTCTGAGCAGTCTGGCAACGGCGTGAGCCAAGGAAACAAAGCCATGCCCCAAATCATTTTTGTCAGCAACGGCGGCAAAGCCGTCGAGGCCCCTGAAAACAGCAATCTGCTGCGCGTGTCGCTGCGCGAAAAGGGCGGGATCCCTTTCAAGTGTGGAGGCGGCCTTTGCGGGACTTGCAAATGCAAGATCGTCGAAGGCCTGGCCAACACCGACGCCGTGAAGGCCAAGGAGCGCAAGCACTTTTCGGAGGAGGATTTTGCGCAAGGCCACCGGCTGGCCTGCCAGACCTTTGTCAACGGTGATGTCAGCGTGACATGGTGAGCCTTTACGCACTGTTTGCTGCCTGGCTGGACACGCTGTCGCTGTCGGCTTATCTGTGCATGGGCTTGATGGTGCTGGTGGGGGCGGCGATGCAAGGGGTTGGCGGCCTGGGCTACGCCATGCTTTGCGCGCCGCTGGCGGCCCTTTATTTTCCGCAACTGGTGCCTGGGCCCCTGCTGGCGGTCGGCGCGCCCTTGGCCTTGCTGGCCTATTTGCGCGAGCGGCAGGCGCTGGATGTGCGTGTAGCGGCGGCGGCGCTGGCCGGAAGAGTGGTCGGCACCGCGGCGGCCGCCGTCCTGCTGAGCCTGGTCGACGCCGACGGGCTGGCCATCTTCTTTGCGCTGTTGATTCTGTCGGGCGTGGCGCTGAGCCTGGTGGGTTGGAAAGTGGCGCCCACGGTCAGCAATCTATCGGTGGCCGGCCTGTTTTCGGGCGTGATGGGCACGATCACCGCGGCCGGCGGCCCGCCGTTTGCCATCGCCATGCAGCGGCTGCCACCCGCCACCCTGCGCTCCACCCTGGGCATGGTGTTCTTTGTCGGCACGCTGGTGTCCCTGGCGGCATTGACTTGGGTCGGCCGCATGGGCGGTGCGCAGTGGTTCTACAGCCTGGCATTGCTGCCCTGGATGCTGGCGGGTTTCAGCGTTTCCACCGTGTTGGCGCGCAAGGTCAGCCGCGACCGCATCCGCCACTGGCTGCTGGGAACGGCGCTGGTGAGCTCCCTGGTCATTCTGTGGCAAGTCCTCTAGGGCCTGCCTTATCCCCTATCCGTACAGAGAAGAGTTCCTATGCTGCACATCACCGATGCAATGATTGATGCCGTGGTTTCCCCCGACGACGCGCTGGAGGCGATGCGCACCGCGTTCTCGTCCTTTGGCCGGGGCGAGGCGGCCATGCAATCGCGCGAGCGCACCGAGGCGGGAGGCGTCAAGCTCTCGACCTTGGGGGCCGTGATTCCCGCCCATGGGGTGACCGGGGCCAAGGTCTACACCACGATTCAGGGACAGTTCAACTTTGTCATCTTGCTGTTCTCCACCGAAACCGGCGCCCCGCTGGCGACCATGGAGGCGAATGCAATCACGCGCTTGCGCACCGCTGCGACGACCGTGCTGGCGGCGCAGTACCTGGCACCCCGGCAGGCGCAGCAGCTGTTCCTGTGCGGTGCCGGCGTGCAGGGCGTGGCGCACGCGCAGCAGCTGACGCGGCATTGCGGTTTCAAGCGCATCCATGTGTTCGATCCCTATGCGCCGGATGCGGTGTTCGAGCGCCTGCAGGCCACATGCGGCGTGCCCGTCATCCGCGTGACGGACACCCATGCCGTTGCGGATGCGGAGGTGGTGGTGACCGCCTCGCGTTCCGCCCAGCCCCTGTTTTCCGGCGAGCGCATTGCCGACGGCGCATTCGTGGCGGCCATTGGCTCCAGCCTGCCGCATACGCGCGAGCTCGATGATGCGGCCCTGGCACGGGCCGATGTGATCGTCGTAGAGTGGGCTCGGCAAGCCGCCGTGGAGGCCGGTGACCTGGTGCTGGCTTCGCCGGCACTGAATGTGGCGGGCAAGCTGCTGGAGCTGGGCGCGCTGCTCAATGGCAGTCCGGTGCAACGCCCCGCGGGCGACCGGATTTCCCTCTACAAGGCGGTGGGCGTGGGCCTGGAAGACATTGCCCTGGCGGGTCTGGCCTATCGCCGGCATCTCCAGGCCGGGAATATCGCCTAGGGCTCTATGCCCGCGGCGTTGTAGATGTGCCGGGCTGCGAGCAGCCCTGCCAACTCCGAGTCTCCCTTGATCACGGCGCGCAGGATGGCTGCGTGCTCTTCCCAGTTCTGCGGAGCGCGATCGCGATTGAGCGGGGTGAAGAAAATCGCCGTTCTATCGCGCAGCGAGGACATCACTTCCTGCAGCACGGAATTGGCCGCCACCTGGCCCAGGGCCACGTGGAACTTGGTGTTGAGTACGCCCAGCACATCGGCATCGGCGGTGCTGGCGCGTTGCACGCCCTCGTCCAGCAAGGCCTGCAGGGCCGCGATCTGCTGGGGGTCGTGGCGCTTGGCGGCCAGTCGCGCATTGAGCGCTTCCAGGGTGGCCCGCACTTCGACCAGCTCACGCAATTGGTCGAGATGGAACTGGGCGACCGAAGCGCCCTTGCGGGGCTCGATGATGACCAGGCCGCTGGCCGCGAGCTGCCGCAGCGCTTCACGAACCGGCATGCGGGATACGGCAAACTCTTCGGACAGTCGCTCCTCGACCAATCGCTCGCCGGGGGGTAGTTCCCCGGACAGTATTTTTTCCCGCAAGGCATCGACCAGTTGCTGCGTCAGCAGCGAATGGTTCAGTCTGCCCTTTGTCGTCCCTGGGGAAGCGTTCTGCATAGAGAGATATTGGAGTAAGGAATGGAAGCGGCGTTGGTAGGCGCCCAAACAAGAAACGCGGCCGGAGCCGCGTTCGTTGGCGAGACAAGTTTACATCTTGTCTACAGAAGACATCAGCCTTGGCTGCGGCGGATTTCGGCGAGGGAGCGGGTGTCCTGCATGGCTTGTGCCCAGAGCTTGCCGGCCGGGATTTCCTGCAGCCGCTTGGCCTGCCATTGCACGAAGGCCTGTTCGATACGCGCGATCCAGCCGGTGCGTGGGCTGGCAGTCTGGGGATTCGAGAAGTGAAGGCTGTGCTGAGTCATGGCTTGGTCCTTTTTACTAGGTGTTAACCATGATTTTAGCGATTCATCCCCGGCTTGGTGCTTGCGCTGTATCAATCCCATGCCGATGGCGTGATTCGGCACCAAAAGGGTGATTTGTATACAGATTGTCGTTGGCACAGTTGTTGCAATGCAAATAACGCCGAAAACTAGGGTATTTCCAGTTGGTTTTCGTTGGATTGTATGTAGTATACAAAATCATAAGTTTTAGCCACCTCTCAGGAGTAGCCGTTATGGAGCTGTCAGTTTCTGTAGGACCCGCGCATTGGGCCTATTTGGTGGGCGTGCTGGTCATCATCGTCACGATGGCCTTCAGAGCCAACGTGGTTGTCCCTTCCATCATTGCGACGGCCGTAGTGGCTTTCGCCTGGAGTGGAAGCTGGGTGACGGGGATAGGCAGCGTGTTCAGCGCCAGCATGGTCGCCGCCAAGGAGTTGTTCAATATTTTCCTGATCATTGCCTTGATGACCGCCTTGCTCAATTCCCTGAAGGCGCTGGGCTCGGACATCCGCATGGTCAAGCCCTTCCGCGCGGTGATGCGCAACGGCCATATCTCATATTTCATCCTGGCCTTGGTGACCTATCTGATATCGCTGTTTTTCTGGCCTACACCGGCCGTGCCGCTGGTGGCGGCGGTGTTGCTGCCGGCGGCCATCGCCGCGGGCCTGCCGCCGATTGCCGGTGCCATGGCGATTGCCATTGCAGGCCAGGGGATGGCGCTGTCTTCCGATTACGTCATCGGCGTCGCGCCTGGCATCAGCGCCAAGGCAGCGGGCGGCATCAGCGCTGCGCTGGTGGGCGATCGCGCCCTGATCCTGTCCTGGATCGTGGGTGTGATCGCCTTGACGCTGTCCTACGTCAAGGTCTGCAAGATGATTGTGCCGGGCAGCAATGGCTTGCTGGAGCGCTGGGAAATGAAGCCCGTCGGCATCGATGCGCCGATGGACGGTCCCGGCACCTATGACAAGGCCGAGATCGCCCGTGGCACGGCCCACGACACGGATCTGGGCACCAACGCGGAACTGGAAGCAGAGCTCAAGAAAACCTCCAATCTGCAGTCTGCGTCCAAGCTGTTTGCCGTGGTGACTCCGCTGGCCTTTCTGGGGGTGATCATTGCCATGGTGGCGCCCAAGCTGATAGACGGCGCACCCGATCTCAAGGGCGGGGATGCCGCCATGCTGATCGGTGGCGTGGCAGCCTTTCTGATGATCTGGGCAACCACCTCCGCCATGGGTTTTCGCAAGATGCTCGACGGCGCCGCGGACCATCTGACCGACGGTTTCGTGTTCGCGTTCAAGGCCATGGGCTCGGTGCTGCCGATTGCCGGTTTCTTCTTCATCGGCGGCGGTGAGACGGCGGGGGCCATCCTGGGCGTGCCGGCCGGCACGCCCGCCCCGAGCGTGCGGTTTGA
>JAMNYN010000121.1 GCA_023622805.1 Pseudomonadota bacterium
AGTTCATGGTGTCGAAGATCGCCATGCCGGCGCTCACCGAGCCGCCAGGAGAGTTGATGTAGAACGAAATGTCCTTTTCAGGGTTTTCGCTCTCCAGAAACAGCAACTGGGCGACAACCAGGTTGGCGGTCTGGTCATTGACCGGACCCACCAAGAAGATCACGCGCTCCTTGAGCAGACGCGAATAAATGTCGTAAGACCGTTCGCCACGACCCGATTGCTCGATCACCATCGGAACCATGCCAAGGCCTTGAGTTTCCAGTGCGCTCATGTTTTCTCCATTCAATGGGGGTACTGTACCCAGAAAAGAAATGGGGCCTGTGCGCTAAAGCACAAGCCCCAAGCTAGGGGTTTCCCGCAAAAAGCCCAAGCTTTCGCAGGAAACAGGGCGCCTGGCTTACGCTTGGCCCATCAACTCGTCGAACGACACGGCCTTGTCATTGATCTTGGCCTTGCCCAGAACGAACTCGGTCACGTTGTTTTCAACGACAACAGCTTCGACTTCGGCCAGACGCTGGCGATCGCCAAAGTACCAACGCACGACTTCTTCAGGCTTTTCGTAGCTGGCGGCCAGGTCTTCCACGTGGGCCTTGAGCTGCTCGGGCGTAGCGTGCAGGTCGTTGGCGCGCACCAGTTCGGCCACCACCAGGCCCAGACGCACGCGGCGCTCGGCTTGGGGACGGAACACGTCTTCAGGGATTTCTGCCTTGTCAGCGTCCTTGATGCCGCGTTGCTTGAGTTCAGCGCGAGCGCCTTCCAGCAGACGGGCCACTTCGGCTTGCACGCTGGCGTTGGGCAGGTCCAGTTCGGCCTTGGCCACCAGAGCGTCCATCACGGCTTGCTTGTTGCGAGCCTGCAGGCGGAACTTGACTTCGCGCTCGAGGTTCTTCTTGATGTCGGCGCGCAGGCCGTCCACCGTGCCGTCGGCGATGCCCAGCGACTTGGCCAGAGCTTCATTGACTTCGGGCAGGTTGGCTGCTTCGACCTTTTTCAGGGTCACCAGGAAGTCAGCCGTCTTGCCGGCCACGTCCTTGCCATGGTAGTCCTCGGGGAAGGCCAGGGGGAAAGTCTTGCTTTCGCCGGTCTTCATGCCGCGCACTGCGTCTTCGAATTCCTTGAGCATCTGGCCTTCGCCGACCAGGAACTGGAAGTCTTCAGCCTTGCCGCCAGCGAAAGTTTCGCCGTCGATCTTGCCTTCGAAGTCCACGGTCACGCGGTCGCCATCGGCAGCCGCTTCGTCTTGGGCGCGCTGAGCGAAGGTACGACGCTGCTTGCGCAGGATGTCGATGGTCTTGTCGATGGCAGCGTCGTCGACTTCCGTCGTGAGCTTGTCGATTTCAGCGGTGGTCAGATCAGCGATCTTGACTTCCGGCAGCACTTCGAACACTGCGTCGAATTGCGCTTCGCCTTCGGGAGCGCCTTCTTTTTCAGTGATGCGGGGCTGGCCAGCCACACGCAGTTGGGCTTCGCCCACTGCCTGGGCAAAAGCTTCGCCCACCTTGTCGTTCAGCACTTCGTACTGGAGCGAGTAGCCATAGCGCTGTGCTACCACGTTCATGGGCACCTTGCCGGGACGGAAGCCGTCCATCTTGACAGTGCGCGCGACGCGCTTGAGGCGTGCGTCCACTTCGGACTGGATTGCGGACAAAGGCAAGCTCAGCGTGATCTTGCGCTCGAGCTTTTCGAGGGTTTCAACAGTAACGGCCATGGTTATTCCTAATCAGGGATATGTGGACCGTGCCGGCTGCAGTGCAGCCCGCACCGTGTTCCGCAAAGTCTCACATGGATGGTGCGCGGACATGCCCGCACACCAAGAAAATCAATAGCTTAGGCAGCGTGCGTTCAATCCACACAGGATGAAAGCGCTTCGCGCACTAAAAATCGAATCTGCAATTATAGCGAGCCGACAAACACCAAACGCCATAGGCGCCAAGAGGATGCGCGCCAAGGCACGCCAACCCTGCCCTGCCAGGCCTGCGCGAGCTCCTGCGCGCAGCCTGCACAGAGGTGCACCAGCGAGCTGCGGACAGGAGCCTGGCAGTGCGCCCGCCCTACCCCGCTCAGCAGGCATCCCACCAGCGCCATGCGGTCTTTTGGAAAAATTGCGCTGTTT
>JAMNYN010000756.1 GCA_023622805.1 Pseudomonadota bacterium
TCCGGCCACGGCCACTGGCCGCAGGCCCAGGAACTGGTCCAGCAAGCCCTCGCGCTGACCACCGCCACCGCCTGAAACAAGATTTAGCAGGAGACAACACCATGCACGCACCCACTTTGAAAAAACACGCGCTGGCCATCGCCGCCGGCGTCTTCGCCCTCAGCGGTCTGCAATCCGTGCACGCCGAGGCCGCCTGGCCCAGCAAGCCCATTCGCCTGCTCGTGGCCGGCCCCGCGGGCGGCACGGCCGATGCACTGGCCCGGCTGCTGGCCGACGGCATGCACAAAAGCCTGGGCCAGGCCGTGATCGTCGAATCCAAGCCCGGCGCCTCGGGAGGCATCGCCATCCAGGAATTGAAGGCCCGCGGCAAGGATGGCTACACTTTCCTGGTCATCCAGGAAGGCACGGTCACCGAGTCGCCGCAGGCCACCAAGGTCAGCTACGACCCGTTCAAGGACTTGAAGCCCCTGGCACAGCTGACACGCACCGGCCTGGTGCTGGTGGCGAACAAGCAGGTGCCCATCACCAATCTGAAAGAGCTGATCGGCTACGGCCAGGCGCAAAAGGACGGTCTGGACTTCGCTTCCTACTCGGCCGGCCTCAAGGGCCACACTTCGGGCATGCAGCTGGGCCAGTTGGCGAAAATCAAGATGCGCCATGTCGGCTACAAGGGCTCGCCACCCGCGCTGATCGACCTGATGGGCGGCCATGTACCCGTGATGTTCGACGGACTGAGCACTTCCCTGCCGCTGATCAAGGCCGGCAAGATCACGCCCATCGCCGTGGTCTACCCCACGCGCCTGTCCGAGCTGCCCAATGTGCCGACCTTCACCGAGCTGGGCTACCCACAGATGGCCAAGGCCGGCTGGTTCGCCGTCTGGTCCAACCCCGATGCGCCCGCGGCCATACAGCAGAAACTGCGTGACGTGGCCGTGGAGCATTTCAAGCAGCCCTCCGTGCTCGCCACCGTCCGCAGCATGGGCATGGAGCCGCCCCTGCCCCTGACTTCGGCCGAAATGACCGCAGACCTCAAGGACGGCTCGGCCAAGCAGGCCGCCCTGCTCAAGTCCATCAACTACCAGCCGGAATAAGCACCAGGTACCTGACTGCAGCTTTTCCTTATGGGCCCGCCACGAAATCAGGGCGAGGCGGGAATGGCAGGGAGAAGCTGCAGTCCAGGTACCCTGCGCAAATGCACAAAGGCCTGCCAGAGGAGACTCTGCCAGGCCTTTGTCTCAGGCGCGTTCAGCGCCCAGGGACTCACACCCTCTCGAAGATCGCGGCAATGCCCTGGCCGCCGCCAATGCACATGGTCACCAGCGCGTAGCGTCCGCCCGTGCGGTGCAGTTCGGCAATCGCCTTGGTGGTGATGATGGCGCCGGTGGCACCCACGGGGTGGCCCAGCGCGATGCCCGAGCCATTGGGGTTGACCTTGGCCGGGTCCAGGCCCAGTTCCTGGATCACGGCGCAGGCCTGGGCGGCAAAGGCTTCATTGGCCTCGATCACGTCCATGTCCTGGATCTTCAGGCCGCAGCGGGCCAGCACTTTTTGCGTGGCGGGCACGGGACCTATGCCCATATAGGCCGGCTCCACGCCCGCGTGGGCGTAGCCCACCAGGCGCGCCAGGGGCTTGGCGCCCAAGGCCGCCAGGCGGTCACCGGCGACCATGACGACGGCGGACGCGCCATCGTTGATGCCCGAAGCATTGCCCGCCGTCACGCTGCCGCCGTCCTTCTTGAACGCAGGCTTCATGCCGGCCAGGGTTTCCAGCGTGGTGGCGGCGCGCACATGCTCGTCGGTAGCGAACCGTACCGTGCCTTTGCGCGTGGCGATTTCCACCGCAACAATCTGTTCCTGGAAGTAGCCGGCGGCAATCGCCGCGGCCGCGCGCTGCTGGCTCAGCAGGGCCAGCTGGTCTTGTTGCTCGCGGGAAATCTTGTAGCGTTCGGCGACGTTTTCGGCGGTCACGCCCATGTGCATTTTCTGCCAGGGGTCGAGCAAGATGCCCAGCATGTAGTCCACGCTTTTGACATCGCCCATGCGCGCGCCCCAGCGGGTGCTGGTGTCGAGGTAAGGGCCGCGGCTCATGGATTCGGCACCGCCGCCTATGG
>JAMNYN010000196.1 GCA_023622805.1 Pseudomonadota bacterium
GCGCCGTCATGCCGGCACCTCGGATTGGACGCGCATCTCGCCGCCGGAAAGGCGTGCCAAGCAAGGTGTGATTTCTATAGGCATGGAGTTCTCCTGCAATGGCGCACTACTTGAGGCGGGCCAGGCGGTATAGAAAAAACGAGCCGAAAACCTGCAGTCCGGCAGCGATGACAATCATCTTCTGGCCTATGGGGTCGTTCCACATGCGCATGAAGTAGCCCTGGTTGAGCACCATGATCATGGTGCCCACCAGAACAGGAAGCAGTGCCAGAATCCAGGCCGACAGGCGTACTTCCGCCGACAGTGCATGCAGCTCTCGCTCGGCGGATTGGCGGTCGCGGATGTAGGCGGAAACCCGCTCGAGCACCAGGTCGGCGCGGCCGCCGTAGCGTGTGGTCGTGCGAAAGACCGCCGCCAGCAGGCCGAACTCCGGCAAGCCCCAGGTGCGTTCCAATTGCTCCATGGCCTGACCCAGGTTGGGCGAGACATTCAGCGAAGCCGACACATCCTGCAGCGCTGCGCCCAGGGGTTGGGGAACGTTGTTGCTGGCGAACTGGAAAGCTGCATGCAGCGAGTTGCCGATGGAAATCAGTCGCACCAGGTTGTCGAGAAAACCGGGCAACTGCGACAGCATTTTTGCGCGCCGCCGGCCCAATCGCAGCCAGATGCCAAACGCGCCCAGCAACAGGCAGAACGCAAAAACCATCACGCCCATGATGGCGCCGCCTTGCAGGCTCATGAGCAAAGCCAGAACCAGCATGGCCAGGACCAGCAGTGCCAGCGTGCGCGGCGCAATGCCCCAGGCCCTGAAGCCCAGATGCTCCTCCAGCCAAGGCAATCCACGGGGGCGCATGGCTGCCGCCATGTCGGTGGCAGCCATGCCCGGCATGGCCAGCGGTCCGCTGGTGTGCAGATCGCGCCGGATTTCCAGGCTGCGCTGCAGGGTGCTCTGGATGGAGGCCTGCGCGTCCTTGCGTTTGGCGCTGGAAAACAGCCACAGCGCCAGCGCCAGCAGCAGACAGGCCAGTGCGCAGAGGATGAGAACGGCTGTCATCGCGCGTTGCCTTGGCCGCCCTGGCCGGATTGCTGTTGCGAACGCCACCAGCTCAGCAGCTTGGGTGAGTGCGGCGAGATGCCCATCGAGACCCAATGATCGACTTCCTGACCGTCGGTGCCCATCTGGGGCTCGTAGCGGTACAGCTCCTGCATGGAAATCACGTTGTCTGACATGCCCGTCAATTCGGTCAGCGACAGCAGGCGGCGCCGGCCATTGGAGAGGCGGCCGATCTGCACGATGAAGTCCACGGCATTGGCAATCTGGCGCCGCAGGCTGACTTCGCTGCCCTGAAAGCCCGCGAACCCCGCCAGCATTTCGGCCCGGTACAGGCATTCGCGCGGCGAGCTGGCGTGAATGGTGCCCATGGAGCCGTCGTGGCCGGTGTTCATGGCCTGCAGCAGGTCCAGCACTTCGCCGCTGCGCACTTCGCCCACGATGATGCGATCAGGGCGCATGCGCAGGCTGTTGACGAGCAGATCGCGAATGCTGACATGGCCGGTTCCGTCAAAGCTGCCCGGGCGGCTTTCGAGCCGCACCACATGGCTGTGGTTGAGCGACAGCTCCGCCGTATCTTCGATGGTGACGATGCGCTCGCGGCTGGGGATGAAGTTGGCCAGGGCGTTGAGCAGCGAAGTCTTGCCCGAGCTGGTGCCGCCGCTGACCAGAATATTGCAGCGGGCCTGCACGGCCATCTCCAGGATGCGGCAGATATCGGTGTTGAAAGTGCCCAGCCTGACCAGATCCTGCGGCGTCAGCGGGTCCTTGCGGAACTTGCGTATGGACACCGACGGGCCGTCAATGGACAGCGGCGCGATGATGACATTGATGCGGCCGCCATCGGGCAGCCGTGCGTCCACCATGGGACTGGATTCGTCGAGGCGGCGCCCCAGCGGTGCCAGGATGCGGCGCACGATGCGCATCACGTGTTCATCGTCCTTGAACTGCGAAGTTTCGCGCTGCAGCATGCCGCCGCGCGAGACGTAGATTTCCTGGTAGCCGTTGATCAGAATGTCCTCGACATCCACGTCGTCCAGCAGCACCTGCAGCGGCCCCA
>JAMNYN010000527.1 GCA_023622805.1 Pseudomonadota bacterium
ATCGTCGCGCGCATTCTGGCCAAGGAACTGCAGCAGAGCCTGGGCCAGAGCGTGGTGGTCGAAAACAAGGGCGGCGCGGGCGGCCTGCTGGCCAACGACATCGTGGCCAAGTCGCCCAAGAACGGCTACACCTTGCTGCTGGGCTCCATCGGCAGCAACACCATCGCGCCGGTGCTGTCCAAGAAGCTTTCCTATGATCCGCGCAAGGATCTCGAGCCGATCAGCCTGGTGGCCGAATCGGGCAACGCCTTGTTGGTGAACGCCAAGCTGCCCTACAAGACGGTCAAGGAAATGACCGACGCGGCGCGCAAGGATCCGGGCACCATCAACTACGCCTCCTCGGGCAACGGCTCGACGCTGCATCTGGCCGGCGCGCTGTTCGCGCAGCAGGCGGGCGTGAACCTGGTGCACGTGCCCTACCGGGGCAACGGCCCGGCGATTGCAGATGTCTCCGCGGGCCAGGTCCAGGCCATCTTCTCGGGCATTCCACCCGCCATCAGCTCCTCCAAGACCGGCCAGACCCGCATTCTGGCGGTGACCACCAAGGAGCGCGTGAAGTCCCTGCCCAACGTGCCCACCGTGGCCGAAGCCGGCTTGCCCGGCTATGCCTTCACTTCCTGGTATGGACTGTTCACCACGGGCGGCACGGACCCGGCGATCGTCGAGAGGCTGGCGCAGGAAGTGCGCAAGATCATCGCCCGCCCCGATGTGCGCGCGCAACTCGAGGCCCAGGGCCTGACGCCCGAATCCAGCGATCCCAAGACATTCAAGGAGCAAATCGACCGCGAGCTCACACGCTGGACCCGCGACATCAAGGTGCTGGGCATTACCACCGACTGAATCTCCAAGATCCCGCGCCCGTGTCAGGAACTCCCATGAACACCCCTTTTTCTCCCGGCAACCCGTACAGCTCCGTGCGCGTGCCCGTTTTTGCGCGCAAGGGCGTGTCGACCTCCCAGCCCCGGGGTGCGCACGCCGGCTGGCGCATGCTGTGGGCCGGCGGCAATGCCGTCGATGCGGCCATTGCCGCGGCCGCCGTCATGACCATCGTCGAGCCTGTCAGCAACGGCCTGGGCTCGGACGCGTTCTGCATCCTGTGGGACGGCTCGCAGTTGCACGGCCTCAATGCCTCGGGCCGCGCCCCCCAGGGCTGGACGCCCGAATATTTCGAAAAGCGCTACGGCAAACAGGCCAAGCCACCGCGGCGCGGCGTGGACTCCATCACCGTGCCCGGGGCCGTCAGCGCCTGGGTCGCCTTGCACGAGCGCTTCGGCAAGCTGCCGTTCGCCAGCCTGATGGAGCCCGCCGCGGAAATCGCCGAGCGCGGTTACCTGGTGCCTCCCGTGGTGCAGCAAAAATGGGCTGCGGGCGCACCCGAACTGCAGGCGCAGCCTGGCTTTGCCCAGAGCTTTCTGCCCGCGGGCCGCCCGCCTGCCGTGGGCGAGCTGTTTCGCTTTCCCGCTGCCGCGCGCGCCCTGCGCGCCATCGGTGCCAGCCACGGCAAGGCCTTTTATGAAGGCGAAATCGCCTCGGCGGTCACGTCCTTTGTGCAGCAGCACGGCGGCTGCCTGAGCATGGCGGACATGGCCCAGCACCGGCCCGAATGGGTCACGCCCGTGGCCAAGGACTACCGCGGCTACACCTTGCACGAGATTCCGCCCGGCGGCCAAGGCATTGCGGCGCAGATCGCGCTGGGCATTCTGTCGAATTTCGACCTGGCCAGCCTGCCGCTGGATGGCGTGGCTTCCCAGCATCTGCAGATCGAGGCCATGAAGCTGGCGTTCGCCGATGTCGACCGCTATGTGGCCGACGCCGGCATGGAAGTGACTCCCGCGCAAATGCTCGACGACGCCTACCTGGCATCGCGCGCCAAGCTCATCGATCCCCAGCGCGCACAGGATTTCAAGGCAGGCAACCCGGTCCAGGGCGGCACCATCTACCTGAGTGCGGTCGATGAAAGCGGCATGATGGTCAGCTTCATCCAGAGCAACTTCTCGGGCTTTGGCTCGGGAGTGGTCGAACCCAGCTTCGGCATCAGCCTGCAAAACCGCGGCTGGGGCTTCGGCGCCGACCCGGAGCACCCCAACCGCGCCAACCTCGTGGGTCCGGGC
>JAMNYN010000575.1 GCA_023622805.1 Pseudomonadota bacterium
ACTGATTGTTTTGCACATTGCCGCGGCCCTGAAGCACCATTTCATCGACCGTGACGGCCTGATGCAGCGCATGCTGCCCGGCCAACGCGGTTGAGCGCCCCCACAACTTTGCCTTTTCTTGTTTTTTGAATGTCGGGAGTTTCTTCATGACTTTGCGTTTCCTGGTTTCCTCCATCGCCCTGGCCGGTGCCGTCCTCTCCCCCGCCGCCTGGGCCCAGCAACAGCTGGTGCCGGCCCAAAGCTCGGTGGGCTTCACCATCAAGCAGATGGGCGTACCGCTGCAAGGCCAGTTCAAGCAATTTTCCGCCCAGGTGCAGTTCGACACGACCAAGCCCGAAGCCAGCAAGATCCAGTTCACCGTCGCCACCGGCAGCGCCACCATGGGCTCCAAGGAAACCGACGCAGAAATGCCCAAGGCCCCCTGGTTCAATGTGGCCAGCTTTCCCCAGGCCACTTTTGCCTCCACCGCCGTCAAGGCATTGGGCGCCGGCAAATACCAGGTCCAGGGCAAGCTGAGCATCAAGGGCCAGTCACAAGACGTGAGCCTGCCCGTGACGCTGACGCAAAACGGCGCCACCACCATCGCTGCCGGCACCCTGCCGATCAAGCGCCTGGCCTTCAAGATCGGTGAAGGCGACTGGAGCGACACCTCCATGGTCGCCGACGACGTGCAAGTGACCTTCAAGCTGGCCCTGGCCGGCGTCGGAAAGATTTAACCCCCCTGAGCGGCTTCGCGGCAGGGGCCGCCCCCACTTCCCCCTCTCAACCTTCGGTGGAGGGGGACGGCAGCCGCGGCCCTTCCTCGCTGCCCCTTGTTGAGGCGCGCCAGTTGCGCAGGCCATGGTCCCCCACAGTTTTTTTCTCGTTCCTCTTTCTTTCTAGGAGTTCTTTCGCATGCGCACCACGCTTTTCGCTATCGCCGCCGCCAGCCTGCTGGCCACCGCTGCCCAGGCCGCTCCCGCGACCTACGCCATCGATCCCACGCACACTTTCGCGACGTTCGAAATCGACCATATGGGCGCGACCACCAACCGCGTGCGCTTCGACAAGAAGCAAGGCACCGTGGAATTCGACCGCGCAGGCAAGACCGGCAAGGTCGAAGTGGTCCTGGACATGACTTCGGTCAACTCGGGCACGGCCGGCTTTGACAAGCACCTGCAAAGCGCCGACATCTTCAACGTCGCCCAGTTCCCCACGGCCAAGTTCGTTTCGGACAAGTTCGTGTTCGACGGCGACAAGCTCAAGGAAGTCACCGGCCAGCTGACCCTGCTGGACAAGACCCAGCCCGTGACCCTCAAGGCCAACAAGTTCAATTGCTACCCCAGCCCCATGCTGCAAAAGCGTGAAGTCTGCGGCGGCGACTTCGAAACCACCATCGACCGCACAGCCTTCGGCGTGAACTACGGCGTGGATTGGGGCTTCTCCAAGCAGGTGCGCCTGGTGCTGCAGATCGAAGCCGTGAAGCAGTAATTCACCTCGGGGGCCTGACCCCGACCAAGGCCGGTACTTCGCAAGAGGTACCGGCCTTTTTGTTGCGTCAACGCGAGCGCTCGACCCCCATCTGCATATTTTTAAATTACGTTTAGGTGAACTCATTTAAAATAGATAAAACTTTTTCAAGGAGACACCATGGCCGTCCATCCTTCACTGTCCGCGCTGCCGCCTGCCGCCCCCATCCAGCAGCTGCACCATTTCGCCTACAAGGCCCGTGACGCCGAAGAAACGCGCCACTTCTATGAAGACATCCTGGGCCTGCCGCTGTACCACATCATCCAGAGCGACTACGTGCCCAGCACGGGCGAGTACTGCCCCTACACCCACTTCTTCTTCCGCCTGCAGGATGGCTCCTTCATCGCCTTCTTCGATCTGGGCGACGACGTCGCGGCCGAGCCTTCGCCCAACACACCGCCCTGGGTCAACCACATTGCCTTTCGCGTCAACACCGTCGAAGAACTGGAAAACGCCAAGATCCGCCTGCAGGCCCACGGCGTCGAAGTGCTGGGCGTGACCGACCACCACATCTTCAAGAGCATCTACTTCTTCGACCCCAACGGCATTCGCCTGGAGCTGTCGGCCCAACTTGCCGACGCGGTGCAAATGGCCAAGGAAAGCACCACGGCCCATGCGCGCCTGGCCGAATGGACGGCGCGCAAGCAACAATGGCGCCAGGAGCGCGCGGCCGGCAAGACCGCCGAACCACTCAAGCCACAGAGCAACGACAGACCCGAATTCACACCGGGCAGCGGCGCAGCCTGACCCCCTGCGCGGACCGGTTTGTGCCGGGTATTCGACATGCCGCACCCGCAGTCCGACGGGGTCGGTAAAATCAGTGCCAATCCGTCATCTACTAACCCTGTGGACGGCATCCTCTTGAGGGTGCCGTTTGCGTTGGCACCCCCTCCATGAGCGAATCCATTGCACAGCCGGGCCTCGACAGCCTCTCCAAATCCTTTGAACCTGCGGCCCTTGAAGCCCATTGGGGGCCCGAGTGGGAAAAGCGCGGTTATGGCGCGGGCGGCGTGCGCGGCACGGGCAAGCCCGATGCCAGCCAGCCTTCGTTCTCCATCCAGCTGCCACCACCCAATGTGACCGGCACGCTGCACATGGGCCATGCCTTCAACCAGACCATCATGGATTCCCTCACGCGCTACCACCGCATGAAGGGCTTCAACACCACCTGGGTGCCGGGCACCGACCATGCGGGCATCGCCACGCAAATCGTGGTCGAGCGCCAGCTGCAGGAGCAAGGCATCAGCCGCCACGACATGGGCCCCACGCCCTTCGAGGCGCGCAAGAACTTCGTCAGCAAGGTCTGGGAGTGGAAAGAGCAGTCGGGCAACACCATCACCACGCAGATGCGCCGCATGGGCGACAGCGTGGACTGGGACCGCGAGTACTTCACCATGGACCCCAAGCTGTCCAGCGTGGTCAACGAAACTTTCGTGCGCCTCTATGAGCAAGGCTTGATCTACCGCGGCAAGCGCCTGGTGAACTGGGATCCCAAGCTGCAGTCGGCCGTGTCCGACCTGGAAGTGGAAAGCGAAGAAAAAGACGGCTGGATGTGGCACATCGCCTATCCGCTGAGCGACGGCTCGGGCCAGCTGGTGGTGGCCACCACGCGCCCTGAAACCATGCTCGGCGACGTGGCCGTGATGGTCCACCCCGAAGACGAGCGTTACGCCCACCTGATCGGCAAGACCGTCACGCTGCCCCTGGTCGGCCGCGAAATCCCGGTGATCGCCGACAGCTATGTCGACAAGGAATTCGGCACCGGCGTGGTCAAGGTCACGCCCGCGCACGACACCAACGATTACCAGGTCGGCCAGCGCCACAAGCTGCCGATGATCGTGGTGCTGACGCTGCAAGCCACCGTCAACGACGAAGCGCCGGAAAAATACCGCGGCATGGACCGCTTCGTGGCCCGCAAGGCCATTGTTGCCGACCTCGATGCCGCCGGCCTGCTGGTCGAAACCAAGAAGCACAAGCTGATGGTGCCGATCTGCACGCGCACCGGCCAGGTGGTCGAGCCCATGCTCACCGACCAGTGGTTCATCGCCATGACCAAGGTCGGCGAAGGCGACCCCACGGGCCAGTCCATCACCGACAAGGCGATCGAAGCCGTGGCTTCGGGCGAAGTCAAGTTCGTGCCTGAAAACTGGGTCAATACCTACAACCAGTGGATGAACAACATCCAGGACTGGTGCATCTCGCGCCAGCTGTGGTGGGGCCACCAGATCCCGGCCTGGTATGACGAGGACGGCAACATCATCGTCGCCCGCGACGAAGCCGAAGCCCAGGCCAAGGCCCCGGGCAAGACGCTGCGCCGCGACGAAGACGTGCTCGACACCTGGTACTCCTCGGCACTGGTGCCGTTCAGCACCATGGGCTGGCCCAACCAGACCGACGCCGCCGACGACGACTTCAACCTCTACCTGCCCTCCTCGGTGCTGGTGACCGGCTACGACATCATCTTCTTCTGGGTTGCCCGGATGATCATGATGACCAAGCACTTCACCGGCCGCGTGCCGTTCAAGCATGTCTACATGCACGGCCTGGTGCGCGACTCCCAGGGCAAGAAGATGTCCAAATCCGAAGGCAATGTGCTCGATCCGGTCGACCTGATCGACGGCATCGCGCTCGACGCCCTGCTGGACAAGCGCACGGTCGGCCTGCGCCGCCCCGAGACCGCGCCCCAGGTGCGCAAGAACACGCAAAAGGAATTCCCCGAAGGCATTCCGGCCTACGGCGCCGATGCGCTGCGCTTCACCTTTGCCGCGCTGGCCTCGCTGGGCCGTGCTATCAACTTCGATAGCAAGCGCTGCGAAGGCTACCGCAACTTCTGCAACAAGCTCTGGAACGCCAGCCGCTTCGTGCTGATGAACTGCGAAGGCCAGGACTGCGGCCTGCAAGTGCACACCAAGGAGCAATGCCAGAGCGGCGGCGCCATGGAAGGCTACATGGAGTTCAGCCAGTGCGACCGCTGGATCACTTCGGAGCTGCAGAAAGTCGAAGCCGAGATCGCCAAGGGCTTTGCCGAATTCCGCCTCGACAACGTGGCCCACGTGCTCTACGAATTCGTCTGGAACGAGTTCTGCGACTGGTACCTGGAAATCGCCAAGACGCAGATCCAGCACGGCAATGCAGCCCAGCAGCGCGCCACGCGCCGCACGCTGATCCGCACGCTCGAAGCCATCCTGCGCCTGGCCCACCCCATCATCCCCTTCGTCACAGAAGAACTGTGGCAGAAGGTGGCCCCCGTCGCCGGCCTGCCCGGCGAGTCGGTGAGCATTGCGCGCTACCCCGAAGCCCAGCCCGAGAAGATCGACGAGGCCGCGATCGCCCACGTGGCGCGCATCAAGTCCATGGTCGACGCCTGCCGCACGCTGCGCGGCGAGATGAGCGTTTCGCCCGCCCAGCGCGTGCCGCTGTTCGCCGTGGCCGGCAATGCCGAGGAAAGCGCCTTCCTGCGCACCGTGGCGCCGGTGTTGCAGGCCCTGGCCAAGCTCAGCGAAGTCAAGGTGTTTGACGACGACGCAGAATGGGCCGCCGCCGCCCAGGCCGCGCCCGTGGCCGTGGTCGGTGACATCCGCCTGTGCCTGTTCATCGAAATCGACGTGGCCGCCGAAAAGGTCCGCCTGGCCAAGGAAGCCGCACGCGTGGAAGGCGAGATTGCCCGCGCCAACGTGAAGCTGGGCAACGAAGCTTTCGTCGCCAAGGCGCCTCCCGCCGTGATCGAACAGGAGAAAAAGCGCGTCGCCGATTTCGGCGCCACGCTGGCCCGCCTGCGCGACCAGCTCGCCCGCCTGGGCTGATGCCCTGACCTCCGGTGGCAGCGCCTGGCGCTGCTGCCGGTGGCGCTTCACCGCTCTACAGAGGAAAAACATGCCCCCCATCACCACCGCTGTGCGCAAGGCCGTGTTTCCTGTCGCCGGCCTGGGCACGCGCTTCTTGCCGGCCACCAAGGCATCGCCCAAGGAAATGCTGCCCGTGGTCGACAAGCCGCTGATCCAGTACGCCGTGGAAGAAGCCTATGCCGCCGGCATACGCCACATGATTTTCGTCACCGGCCGCAGCAAGCGCGCCATCGAAGACCATTTCGACACCGCCTACGAGCTCGAAAATGAACTCGAATCGGCAGGCAAGCAGGAAATGCTGGAATTGGTGCGCTCCATCCAGCCGGACGACATGCACTGCGCCTTTGTGCGCCAGAACCGCTCCCTGGGCCTGGGCCATGCCGTGCTGTGCGCCGAAGCGCTGGTCGGCGACGAGCCGTTCGCGGTGATTCTCGCGGACGACCTGATGGTCGGCCCCGAAGGCGGCAAGCCCGTGCTGGCCCAGATGACCGAAGCCTTCAAGAAGCAAGGCCGCTCGTTGCTGGCCGTGCAGGAGGTGCCGCTGGACCAGGTCAAGCGCTACGGCATCGTCGCTGGCGAGCCTGCGGGCGGCGCCTTGATGCGCATCGACCGTATCGTGGAAAAGCCGGCCCCGGCAGACGCTCCTTCGCGCATGGGCGTGGCCGGGCGCTATGTACTCACGCCAGGCATCTTCCGCGAGATCCGCAACCAGCCCAAGGGCGTGGGTGGAGAAATCCAGCTCACCGACGCCATCGAGCGCCTGATGGAACACGAAGCCGTCTACGCCTTCCAGTACCAGGGCAAGCGCTACGATTGCGGTAGCAAGGAAGGCTTTCTGCAGGCCACGGTCGAACTGGCCCTGCAGCACCCGCAGGTGGGCGAGGAATTCCGCGCGTACTTGAAGTCGCTGACGCTCTGACCCCCTGAGCGGCTGCGCCGGATGGCCGGCCCCCGCTTCCCCCTCTCATCCTTCGGTGGAGGGGGGCGCCCGGCCAGGGACGACACCATCGCTGCGGGGCGGCCCTTGCTCGGTGTCCCTGGCCTGGGACACGCCAGTTTCATAGGCTGCGGGTGATGCAAACTGATTGGCAGCAGCCCGCCGCCCGCGCTCAGCGCCGGCGCAGCACGTGGATGAAATCGCTGCCCTGCGTCTGCTGCTCGACCAGCTCGTTGCCGGTCTGCTTGGCAAAGGCCTGAAAGTCGCGCAGCGAGCCGGTGTCGGTGGACACCACCTTGAGCAGCTGGCCGCTGGCCATCTCCGCCAGCGCTTTCTTGGCCTTGAGGATGGGCAACGGGCAATTGAGCCCCCGGGTGTCGATTTCTTTGTGAATATCCATGGGTCTTCCTGAAGCAATCAACACATTTTAGGCTGCCTGCTGGCTCTCGCCGCGCCGCCAGAAATCGATCACTTCCGGCTCATGGCCCTGGCTGCGCAGCCAGGTCGCCAGCGCCATCCCCGTGCCGGCGGGCCAGCATTGCACTTTCTCGGGCGCGATCAGGCGGTACTCGAGCAATTCGGGCGATAGTTGCACCTGCCCCGTGGCGCGCACATGGTAGGCAATGATGACCTGGTTCATGCGCAGGAACTCATAGGCGCCGATCAACTGGTGCGACTGCACCACCAGCCCGGTCTCTTCGAGCACTTCGCGCGCAATGCCCTGCTCGGGCGACTCGCCGGCTTCCATGAAGCCGGTGATCAGACCGAACACTTTCTCGGGCCAGGCGGCGTTGCGCGCCAGCAGCACCCGGCCTTCGTGCTCGACGATGGCCGCGAGCACCGGCGTGGGATTGTTCCAGTGCGTGAAGCCGCAGGCCGGGCAGCGCAGACGCGACACCTCGCCGCCGTCTTCAGCCACCATCAACCACTGCAACGGCGTCGCACAGTGGCTGCAAAAACGGGTTTCGTAGTGCATGCAAACCATTCCCAAAAAACGAAAAAAGGCGCGCACGCGCTGCGAAAACCGCAGCGGGGCTGGTTCAAGCCGGGAACACGCCGGTGGACAGGTAGCGGTCGCCGCGATCGCAGACCACAAACACGATGGTCGCATTTTTTTCGCGCTGCGCAATCTCCTGCGCGACCCAGCAGGCACCGGCGGCCGAAATGCCCGCAAAAATGCCTTCTTCGCGCGCCATGCGGCGGCACATTTCCTCGGCATCGTCCTGGCTCACGTAGACCAACTCATCGACCAGCGACGCGTCGTAGATCTTGGGCAGGTATTCCTCGGGCCACTTGCGGATGCCCGGAATGCGCGAGCCTTCGTTGGGCTGGGCGCCGATGATGCGGATCGCCGGGTTCTTTTCCTTGAGGTACTTGGCCACGCCGGTGATCGTGCCCGTCGTGCCCATCGCGCTGACGAAGTGGGTGATCTCGCCGCCGGTCTGCTCCCACAGCTCGGGGCCCGTGGTCTCATAGTGAGAGCGCGGGTTGTCGGGATTCGCGAACTGATCGAGCACCCGGCCCTTGCCCTGGGCAACCATCTGGTCGGCCAGGTCGCGGGCGTATTCCATGCCGCCGCTCTTGGGCGTGAGCACCAGCTCGGCGCCATAGGCCTTCATGGTCTGCGCACGCTCGATGGACAAATCCTCGGGCATCACCAGCACCATGCGGTAGCCCTTGATGGCCGCCGCCATGGCCAGCGCAATGCCGGTATTGCCGGAAGTCGCCTCGATCAGCGTGTCGCCGGGCTTGATCTCGCCGCGCTCTTCGGCACGCCGGATCATGGACACCGCAGGCCGGTCCTTGACCGAGCCGGCCGGGTTGTTGCCTTCCAGCTTGCCCAGCACCACGTTGCCGCGTACCTGGTTCTCTTGGGCCCCAATACGTTGCAGCGCAACCAGGGGCGTCTGGCCAATTGCGTCTTCGATGGTCAAATACGTTTTCATAGAGCTCAAATGTGCCATAATTCGGCACTGCGCAAATTACAGCCCGGGTGGTGAAATTGGTAGACGCAGGGGACTCAAAATCCCCCACCGAAAGGTGTGCCGGTTCGATTCCGGCCCCGGGCACCAACGTTAAAAAGCCGTTAAGTTTCAATGACTTAACGGCTTTTTTCGTTTCCGTTTCCGTTCGCTCTACTCAGTGATTTAGGCGCAATAAAAAGAATCAATAGGCGCAAAAAAACAGCAAAGGGCTGGTCAGCAGCAGGGCAATCGGCGATGCAGGCGTCCGTCACCACGGGGGAACTCGCATGGCGGGGCCGGCTGAGAAACCGGCGTGTTTCATCTGGATACTTCTTGTCAGCGGCTATATACTGGATGCAAGTACAGTATTTCCGAACAAGAGCCGACCGATGCCGCATGAGATGACAAGCCTGCAAAACGAAATTGACAATGCCAGCGAACGTGTGGGCGCGCTGTGTGATCTGCTTGCAGCAGCAAACGACACGCCCGTGAGCGCTGCCAGCGTTTACGTGCTGCTCAAGCCTGTGGCTCGCCAGTTGAGCAGCGCTGCCGGAGATTTTTCGGACCACCTGCTAAAACCGCTGCGGCGAACAAAGTGAGTAGGCCCTGGCACGAAAGGCCGCTCAAGCGTTGAATGTCTTTTGCATGACTTCTTCGTAATTTCCCGTAATGAACAACACATGCCGAACCAGCCCGCGCGCCAGCACTGGCGCGGATCGCAAGTGGCCGACCTGGCCGTAATTTGCGCGCCACGAAGCGGGGAGGCGCGGCGGGGGCGATGTGGCGCGCCGCGAGGTCGAGGCGCACGGGGCGAGAAACTGCCCAGGCTGCCCGCAGATCGGCTCATGGCGGGCTGATCGCGCCCGGTGCAGGGAGTGGGTGATGCAGACATGAAAAAAGGCGCCGTAGCGCCTGGATGAGGTGGTCAGGGGGCGGCTGCGGCCGCTGCTGTCAGCCCTTGGTCTGGCCGTCCGGCTGGTATGGCGAGAACCGCACCAGCTCATCGCCTGCCCAGTCGTTGAACGTCTCGAAAAGCGACTGCAGCGGTGCAATCTCGTTGCGCATGAACACGCTCAGCGCCTGGTCTGCATTGCCGAACCCGCCCGTGTTGTTCGGGATGATGCCCAGCAATCCGGGCGGCACGCGGTGGGCGGCCAGCACGTCGGCCATGCTGGCGTTCTTGATAGCACTGAAATCGTCCTTGGCCGCCACCTCGCTGACCGGGATCAGCTTGAGGCCGTCCGGCTTGCCGTTGGGCGCATGCACGAACAGGTTGCGAAAATTGCCCGGCCCCTTGGATCGGCGCAGCTGCTCGCGCAGCGTGTCCACATCCGCATTGCCGATGGCGCCATCGGTCAGGTACATGATGAAGCCGGCGTGACTGCCGTTCTCGTAGTACCGGCGGCGGAACATGGTGGCCGACTCATTGAGCAGCGCCGACTGCAATGCGCTCAGGTACTCCGGCAGGCCATACAGCTCCTGATTAATGTCGGGCTCGCGCAGATGGAACACTGAGTTTTTGGCGAACTCATGTTCCTCGTTCCAGCTCGGCACATAGAAATAGCGCTTCTCCTTGCCTCGGCGCATGTAGCGGCTCAGCGCGTGTTCAAAGCGCATGGTGCGGCCGGTGACGGCGCGACGCGCTTCCAGATAGCTGTTGCCGAACACCAGAAAATCCAGCGCCCAGGCCTTGAATGTTTCGCGCGAAAGCAGTGGGTGCGGCACAAAGCTGGCGGCCAGAATGTTGCGCTTGAGGTAGATGGCCGAGCCATGATGCGGCGATGCCCGGAAGGCACCGGCCAGCCCCTCCAGCGGAAATGGCGGCTCATACCATCGGCCATTGAACATGGATTCCACGTAATCCAGCAAGCCCAGGCGGCTGATGGCCTCGGGTTCGCCGAAGGTGAAAACGTCCACCGCCCCGGCCTGGTCGGCGGTCGCTGCTGGGGCTTGATTGGTGGCGTGATGGGTGTGCGTCGTCATTCGTAAATCTCCACAGAGGAATTGCCGCCGAGGACATCCCCGGCCAGGTTTTCGTTATCCAGGGCGTGCATCACCGCCCAGGCCAGATCCGCGTGGCCGATGGCGTCCGATCGGCCCGACTGGTAGGTCACATGGCGCTGGCTGGGCGTCAGCACCTTTTTGATGGCCATGAAGGCCGCAGCCACATCAGTGCAGTCGGCATCCATTTCCAGCCGGCCCTTGGTGATGACCTGCTTGGCCTTGAGCACCAGGCGCGACTTGAGCGCCAAGTCGTAGTGGTAGGCGCGCGCCTGCGGGTAGAACTTGATGACGTTCTGATAGACGCCCTGCCCCAGACCCGTGGTATCGATGCCCATGAACGTCACGTTGTATTGCTGCGTGATGCTGCGGATGTACTCGGCCTGGGCCTCAAAGTCCGCGCCGCGGAACTGCTGGCGGTGCAGCAGCCGGAACTTGCCGCCCGGGGTCTTGGGCGGCGCGAGCACCACCAGCGCGGCCGTGTCGCCCGTATGTGATGGGTCATACCCCACCCAGACCGGCTGCCATGCAAAAGGACGCTGCGCCAGGGGCTTGAAATCGCTGGCCCAGGCCTCCCAGGAATCCACCATGCAGACCTGCATCATCTTCAGGCTGAACATCGAATTGCTGTCGTCGATGAAGTCGCACATGAAAAGATTGGCGAATTCGTCGTCGGGGTACTCGGCCTGCAGCTCGGCCAGGTCGAACAGGCTGCAGCCCTGGCGCAGCGCGTCCTCGATGGTCACGATGTGGCGAAAGCGACCAT
>JAMNYN010000335.1 GCA_023622805.1 Pseudomonadota bacterium
GATCGAATAGAAAATCGCCGTGCTGGCGCGGCTGATGTCGGTGGTGGCCGCGCTTTCATCGAGCAGCGGCGTGATGCTGTCCGACAGCGCATCGACCAGCGCCACTTCGACAAAGATCAGCGGCTCGCCCGGCAGCAGCGGGTGGAACAGCCCGTAGCAGCGGCGGTCGCTGTCGAGCCGGTTCTTGAGGTCCGTCCAGCTGCGGATGTCATGCACCGCTTCGTACTGGATCAGCTTTTCCAGCAACGAGGCCGGCGAGTCCCAGCTCAGCCGCTGCAACTTCAGAAACGCCACATCGAACCAGGACGAGAACAGGTATTCAAGCTCGGCGTCCAGGGCCGCGAAGCGCTTGTCGGACTTGGGCAGGGCCAGCAATTCGGCGCGCAGATCGAGCAGAAAGCGCATGCCTCCCGCGGGCACGGCAAAACGCTGCATCAGCCGCGTGCGCGCCGATGACAGTGCGCGGCGCAAGCCGATCTCGGCCTGGCCGCGTTCCACATCGGAATCGGCCTTGTCATAGTGCTGGCGCGCCAGTTGCAGGCGCTGGGCATCGGGGCCGAACTGCTGGCAGATCAGCAGCCACAGGTCCTGGCGCTCGGCGGCCGAGGCCGTCGCATACCAGTCCATGACGTCCTTGGCACGACGCCCGCCTTCGACGTCGCTGACCTGCTCGGCCGATGCGGCCTGCAGATCTTCCATCAAGCGGCGCAGCATCCGCGGCGGCAAGACTTCCTCGCCGCGACGCAACGTCGCCTTGAGGCGCTCATGGGTGGTACGCACTGTCGGCGCCTTGGCCGCGGGCGCCGTCGCCCCGGCCTTAGCGTCCGGCGATTCCGTGGTGCGCAGTCTGGATACACCGCGCGCAATCCATTCCGAAGCCAGGTTCATACAGCAAGTCCTTATGACAAGTGGCTAGGAGGCCCCAGCATGCCCGCGCCAAGGCCCTTGCGCCATTATGGGTTGCCCTGCCCTGGCTACGCCGGCCACGCCAGCGGACCTGTCTCCGATGCGACTAGGCCTTGCTTGGTTGGCGCTGCGCCCAGAGCCACAGGACCACGCCGCCGGCCATCATCGGCAGGCACAGCCACTGGCCCATGCTCAGGCCCATGGACAGCAATCCCAGGTAATCGTCGGGCTCGCGGAAGTATTCGGCAATGAAACGGAACAGACCGTAGCCCACCAGGAAGGCCGCAGCCACCTGGCCTTGGCGACGCTCCTTGCGCGCATACAGCCACAGCAGCACGAACAGCAGCAGGCCTTCGAGCAGAAACTGGTAGATCTGCGAAGGATGGCGCGGCTGCAGGGAGCCGCTTTGCGCGAACACCATGCCCCAAGGCAGGTCGGGGCTGGAAAAACGGCCCCAGAGTTCGCCATTGATGAAGTTGCCGATGCGCCCGGCCGCCAGGCCCGTGGGCACGCAGGGAGCGACAAAGTCGGCCACCTGCAACCAGGGCCGGCGGCGCGAATGCGCAAACCACAGCATGGCCGCGACCACGCCCAACAGGCCGCCATGAAAGCTCATGCCGCCCTGCCAGACCGCGAAGATCTCCAGCGGATGCGACAGGTAATAGCCCGGCTTGTAGAACAGGCAGTAGCCCAGGCGCCCGCCTATCACCACGCCGACCACGCCCAGGAACAGGATGTCCTCGACGTCCTTGCGCGTCCAGGCCTGGTCGCCCGTGAGCGCCGCGAATGGCGGATGGCGCAGGCGTTTGAAGCCCAGCAACAGAAACAGGCCGAAAGCGGCCAGATAGGTCAGCCCGTACCAATGCACGGCCAGGGGGCCGATCTGCAAGGCGATGGGATCGATGTGGGGATAGATCAGCATGCGGGTGATTGTGCAGCAGGCCGTGGTCGTGCCGATGACAAAGCCCGCCACAAAATGCAACGCCGACCACTTACAGGCAGTGGCCGGCGTTCTGGTCATGAGCTACTTCTATTGCCAGTAGCCTCAAAAACTGACGTGCCCCAGCTCAGGGGCAGCGAGGAAGGGCCGCCCCGCACCGAGGCTGCCGTCCCCCTCCACCGCAGGTTGAGAGGGGGAAGACGGGGCGCGCCTAGCGCGAAGCGGTTCAGGGGGTGTTAATCCAGCAAGGACAGG